>NZ_VRVF01000076.1:0-21084 GCF_008040045.1 Methylobacterium sp. WL8
CTTCAGCAAGATCAAACACTTCCGGGCCGTCGCCACGCGCTACGACAAAGACCCGGACAACTTCCTCGCCAGCGTCAAACTCGCTGCCCTTCGCGTCTGGCTACGAACTTAATGAGTCCGCGACCTAGCCCCGCTCATCCAAGCCTTCGACACTCGCATCCTGCTGAGTACGGATCGCGTCACGAACCGGTTCGACCCGATGCGCTATCGCGCGAGCGAGCCGCCGGGACGGCGGCGCTCCGCATTGCAGCGCCAGATGCGCCAATTCCTCCGACAAGGGACCGAGCACGGGCTGGTCGCACTGCTGGAGGAATTCGACGCTCGCCGCACTCGGCAGGGTCGGTCCGCACGCGCGGTGGTGGGAGATCTCTACCGGATCACTGCTCGGCTGCTTGAGCCTGGCGCGCCTCGGAAGGCGGGGGAATTGCCGGGTAACATTGACGGCATGGCGGCCCCGGGCGATGTCGTCCTCTGGGCGGCGCTGGTGCTCGCGTGGCAGCCGGTCCTCGAGGACGTGCTGGATGTAGAGGCGAGTTACCGGCGGGGGCCCGACAGACTCGAGAGCACCCTCTACGCGCTCGGCCACGACTTCCTCGACCGTCGAGCCATCAGGACAGCAGACCCTCTCGACAGCCGGTGGTCGGGCATCTCGCGTGCGCTCGAAGCCTTCATCGTGCAGGCTACCGACCGGCCCAACGACGACGAGGATCGTTCGGAGGTCAACGCGTATAAGACGTGGGTGTCAAACGGTGATCTTGTTCAGACACTAGCGGATACGCTCGGAGCGAAGCGCGACGCAGGGCCATGGTGGGTGCGGCACTTACATGTCGGGCTTATGGCCGCCCAGGCCATCACGGACACACCCGCCGGCGCCGTTCCGCAGTCAAGAACACCGGTCGATGTGACAACCCTGCGGCTCCCGGTGCGCCGGTTCTGCGACGTCGTCGGACGCGGTGGGGCGGTCCATGCTCTGCGCCGGCACGTCTTGGACGACGATGGCGCCAACGTCCTGCTCTACGGTCCCGACGGGGTCGGGCGACGAACCCTGGCGCATCTTCTCGCCAAGGCGCGTCTATGCGAGGCGTCGGACCGCGCGCTGGCGCCATGCGACGCCTGTCCGTCTTGCAAAGGGTACGAGAACGGCGCCTTCGGCCAGTTCTGGATCGACGGAGCCGATCGCGAGGGACGGAAGCGCGTCACCAAGTACATCGTCGAGGCCCTACCGGTGACGGGGTTCAGCCGATGTCGCACCGTAGTGATCGAAAACGCTGATCACTATCCGTCGGATCTGTTCGACCAGTCCCTTCAGTCGATGGAGATCGACCACGGGGCGACCTTCATCCTGCTTGCCCGGAACCGGGACGCCGTGCGCGTGGCCGGACGGTCGCGCTGCCACGACTATAGGGTGCGCCCGCTGACGCCGGGCGAGTCGCTAACGTTCCTTGCGGAGATCGCCGGCGGGTATGGGATGGCGCGGGACGAAACCCTATTCGCCCTCCTCGCGCAGGCTGGTGAGGGGTTGCCCGGGCGGCTGCACGCTCTGTGCCGGCGAATCGCCGCCCACGGTGAACGTAAGATGCATGCGGTCAACCGGCTCCTAGAGCCGGTCTGGCTGGCGGCGCTCCTCGCGACTTGGCCGGAGCTTGTGGCCGAGACGCCGACGGCGGTCGGAGAACTAATGCGCGCGGCCGCCGGTGACCGGCGCGCGCAGGCCGCCCGCGTCCAGGCAGCACTTGTGGCGGCTGGTTTGAGTCGCCGCGATTGTACCGAGGCTGCCCTGACCGAGCCGTTCGACAAGCGAATCGCAGGCAAGCTGAGGACCGCACTTGAGAACCGTGCCCGTTCTGAAGGCACGACCTTCGAGACGGTGTGGCGCCGCATGTCGAAGGCCTGGCTGGCCGAGAGATACGCACATGACTGGCGACTTCAGCGCTAGCAATGATAGCAGTGACAATGGCTGCGCCATGCGCGTGAGCACCGGTCACGATCCAATCCGGAAGCATCAGCAGGGGGCAGGGGGCTTCACCGTCGACACCGTTGACACCGTCGACATCAGGCTTATGGTGGGACCCGTTTGTCGATGAAGCCCCGTGGCGCCGGCTGATTTCGGCGTCCGTATAACAGCGGGGCCGTCGATGTCCCGGATCCAAAGCCGGGCACGGACTGATTTAGAAGTCCGTGATGGAAATGGTATCGTCGGCGTCGCCAAGCCGGGTGCGTGGGGCTGGGCGGACAAGGCGGATGAAGGCATCCAGCCCGTCTTGATCGAGGGCGCCGGCATCGCTGTCACGGAAGATGGTGTCCCGGCGGAACGCAAACCGCGATAGCCACCGCCGACCTTCTCCATGTCGGACGGCGTCATGTAGCCTTCTCCTAGGGTTCTAGGGTTGTCGCAGCCCTCTTTATTGAGGGCTCTTATCTGTCTTCCTAGGGGAGGCCGAGGGAGGCTGTCTTGCTCGAAGAGCAAGGCTTCGCCTAGCGGCGGCGAAGCCAGCCGTCCGGATCGAACTCGCAAGCTGCGAGGCGTCGGTCGGCCGTTGGATCGGAAGTGCAACCTTATGATAGGGAGGCCAGGGTTGGGCTGTTGGCCTTTACGCACTGCTTCCCACCATCTCGGTGGCCAGCGCAGATAAGATGTCACCCTCCGATCCATCGGGGTGGTGCATCGTCTTTGGGGGATGGCTGCGAAGCCTTGTACCCCATCCTGAGCACGCTCGTCGCCGAGCTTACCCTTCTCTCCGATGCCCTTCGGAGTTTTACCCGGCGGTCCCCATCTCGCCTGGTTAGCGATGGAGGCTCGGGGCCCTTGAGGGGCGTGGCGTGTCGCGGCTGGAGCGACATGACCTGCGCGCTAGAAACTATGCCCCCCGCCAGATCGCAGCGCGGTAACGTCAAGGGATCCTGGACATTTGCTCGAGCAGCATTTTAAGGCCGTAGCCGCCGTAGGCTCCGCTCACAGTCTTCTGTCGTCCGAGTATGTAGATCGTCACGTCCTCGCGTAAGCCGTGATCGCGCGAAAGGGTCGAAAAGCGGTGCCGCCAGCCATGGTTGGGCTGCATGCGTGGGTCTTTCATTCCTAGCGACCGAACCCAACGGCTCAGAACCTTGGAGCCATTCCCGCCTCGGCTGCCGAAGCGGTCAGGCGGCAGGTCCGGAAACAGCGGCCCGGACTTGGCACCTGCGACGAATTCAAGAAAACCCTTCTCAATCAGGCGGAGATGGACAGGGATGGTCCTCTCCGAATTCTCGTTCTTGAGCGACCCGGCCTCCGGGCGGATGGCCAGGACGTGGATATCCCCGTCAGTGTAGACATCTTCCTTGCGCAGCTGGCAGATTTCGGCGACGCGAGCGCCGGAATAGGCGCACAGCCACGGCACCCACCGACGCACGCTGTCCTCCGCCGCAGAGGCTGCCGCGAGGATGATCGCCACCTCGGCCTCGGTGGGATCGCGCTTGCGGTCCTGAGCACGCGCCTTGGTCGTCACCTTGATACCGCGCGCTACGTTCGTCGACAGCTTCTTGTTGTCGACCCCCCACTGCAGGATCGTGCGTACCGGGCCGATCTTACCATTGCGGATAGTCGAACCGCGCAGCCCCTTGCCGAGGAGCGCGTCCTTCCAGCGGATCAAATCGTCTTCTCCCACGGCTGCCGCATCGTCGCGTCCAGCGAAACCGATGAACTCCCGTACGGTACGGGGGAAGACGTAGGCGGTCTTAGGCGCAGGCTGCCGCTCGCGCAGCCAGCCCGTGATCAGCGTTTCGAACGGAACGGCAGCCGCCTGCGCAGTGCGTTCCGATGCCGCTCGTACCGCCGGTACTCGTGTGCTTCGACTTTCGCTCAACGGGATCGGCGCCGTTGTGGTGTGCCTCTCGAACGCCCGACGCGCACCCTGGCTCAGCTCGCGCAGGCTCAACGCCGCGGCTTGCGTCGCCTCGGCGATCACCCGGACGAATTCGCTCCGGCTGTCTGCGTCGACGCGCAACCCGTTCTGCGAAAGATAGTGATCGGCGGTGTCGTCGCACCACGCGCGCATCTCCTCGCGTTTGAGCGCGTGGCGATCGAAGCCCTCTGTGATCAGGTCGACGGCGGGCCGCGCCAGATCGAGTTCTGTCGCTGACTGCTTGAACAGGTCCTCACCGACGTCGACCGACCACTGCGTCTGATGGCTCGGCGCCTCCCGGTGGTGCGCGAAAAATTCCTCACCGATACGAACCGCCATCTCGATGCACGCCCGCTCACTTAAAGCCTGGGGGCCGTCGCGCAGGTTGGCCCACTGCTCCTCGAGTGCCGCGAGCGCAGCGGGGAACAAACGTTTGGCTTCCTTGGGATCGCGCGTGCCGAGGCTGCGGCGGATCTCGCCGCTGCCGACGAGCGCCTTCAGCTCCTTCGGGACACGCCGGCGCAGGTAGTAGAAGCCAGATCGCGGATGCAGCCAGGGAGTCGCCATCGCCAGGGCCATGTGTACCACCCGTGTGTACCACCGGGCGTCCAGAAGGCCATTGTCCGAGAGCAAGCTACGGCGAATTCACCACAATTTAGTGTGGTGGCGGAGACGGAGGGATTCGAACCCTCGATACCCATTTCTGGGTATGCTCATTTAGCAAACGAGTGCCTTCAGCCGCTCGGCCACGTCTCCAGCGTCGTCGGCTCTAAGAGGTCGGACCGGGGCGGTCAAGCGAATCTCGGGGCGGAGAGGCCGCGGAGGCCCTTCGGCGCTCGTAGTGTTTCGCGATGCGCAGGTGGCGCGAGATCGCGTAGTTCATCGCGGTGAGGAAGCCGTAGACGCCGCGCATGCAGTGGCGGCGGCCGAGATACGCCTTCAGGAAGTTGCCGGGCAGCTCGACGAACACTCGCCAGGTCGGGATCGCGACGCCGCGCGCCTCGAGGTCGTCGGCCTGCTGGTCGGAATAGCGGTTGAGCTTGTCGAGCTGGTCGCCGAGCGAGCGCACCGAGAAATGGTGGATCACCCCCTTCAGCCGCCCGGGCTCGACGCCGGGCTCGAGCGCCACGCGGTCGTGGACGGGGGAGGGCGAATAGCGCCCGCGGTCCTTCCGGTAGAGCCGCACCGGCGTCAGCGCGTAGGCCCAGCGGTGGGGGCGGCTCTCGCCGGGGAAGACCTCGGCGATGGCGATGCGCCAGGCGGCCTTGCCGGGCTCGCCCTCGGCGAACAGGGCGCGGATGTCACTCGCGAGGTCGGGGGGCACCACCTCGTCGGCGTCGAGGTTCAGGAGCCAGTCGTGGCGGCACCGGTCCTCGGCGAAGCGCTTCTGCGGGCCGTAGCCCGGCCAGTCGTTGTGGATCACCCGGGCGCCGAGCGAGGCGGCCAGCGCCTGAGTCCCGTCGGTCGAGCCGGAATCGACCACGACGAGGTCGTCGGTGAGGTCTCGCACCGCGCGGATCGTCGCGCCGATGCGGTCCGCCTCGTTGCGGGCGATGATGAAGACGGAGATCGGCAGGGCGATCGTGCCGTTCGGCGGGTTCGCGGTCACGTGCTACGAGCTCCGGCCGCGGCGGCGAGCCGCTTGCGCTGCACCTTGCCGTTGGCGGTGCGGGGGAGGGCGTCGAGGAAGCGGATCTCGCGCGGGCGCTTGTAGGCGGCCAGCCGCTCGGCACACCACGCGATCAGCGCGTCGGCATCCGGCTCCGCGCCCGGCTGCAGCACAACGAAGCCGCAGATCACCGACACGTCGGCCCGCACCGGCAACTCGGCGACACCGGCCTCGGCGACGCTCGGATGGGCGATCAGCGCGCCCTCGACCTCGTTGGGCGAGACGCGGTAGCCCATCGCATTCATCAGGTCGTCGTTGCGGCCCTCGAACCAGAGGTAGCCCTCCGCATCGAGGCAGGCGAGGTCGCCCCCGGCGAACCAGTCGCCGCGCATCACCTGCGCCTCCTCGTCGGGGCGGTTCCAGTAGCCGAGCATCAGGCCAGGCTCCGAGCGGTGGACGGCGAGGAGGCCGGTCTCGCCGGGCGGCAGCGGCTCGGGCGGTCCGGCGACGGGGAGGATCGCCACGTGACGGCCCGGCTGCGGCTTGCCGGGCGAGCCGCGGCGCTGCGGGATCGTCGGCCCGGTCGAGACGTAGGTCGAGATCTCGCTCATGCCCAGCGCCTCGTAGAGCGGCTTTCCCGTGGCTTGGGTCCAGGCGTCGAGCACGTCCCCGGGGAGCGCCTCGCCCGCGGTGCAGCCGTGGCGCAGGCTCGACAGGTCGAAGGCGGCCGGGTCGCCGTATTTGAGGATCTGGCGGTAGAGGCTCGGGACGGCGGCGAAGATCGTGGCGCGTTGGCGCGCGATCAGCCGCGGCCAGACGACCGGGTCGCGCGGGCCGTTGTAGAGCACCGCCGTCGCCCCGACCGACCACGGATCGGTGATGCCGACGCCGAGCGTATAGGTCCAGTTCATCGTGCCGGCATGCAGCATCGTGTCGGCTTCCGACAGTCCGAGCCAGTGGTCGAGCATCGGGCGCCGCCCGTAGATCGTGCGGTGGGCGTGCAGCACGCCCTTCGGCCGGCTCGTGGTGCCGGAGGTGTAGACCAGGGTCGCCGGGTCGTCGGCGGCCGTGTCGGCGTAGTCGGGGATCGGGTCTCCGGCCTTCATCGCGGCGATCGCGGCGCCGTCGAGGAGGATGCGGTCGCCGAGGTCGGCCGGCTCGATCACGCAGCCTCCGCCGACGGCGACCGCGGCCGCGCCGGAATTCTCCATGAGGAACGCCGCCTCGGCCGGCGTCAGCTGCGGCGAGGAGGGCAGGGCGACGAGCCCGGCGGCGAGCGCAGCGAAGTAGACGAGGACGTAGTCGGCCTCGTTGCCCATCCGGATCATCACCCGGTCGCCGCGGCGCAGCCCACGGGCGAGGAGCCCGGCCGCGATTCCGCGCACGGCCCGGTCGGCCTCGGCGAAGGTCAGGCTCTCGACCGCGTCGTCCGCGCCGACCAGGATCAGCGCAGTCTTCTCCGACCGCGCCTCGGCGTTCACCCCGAGGCAGTAGCGCGTCGCGTTGAAGCGGGGCGGGGGATGGCGGTCGGCGGACACCATGGTGTGGCTCCCGGATGTTGGCTCATCGCGGGATGTCCACCGAACGTGCCGCCGTCAACCTGCGGTGTCGATCATGCCCGGCGCGGGGCCCGTCCGTCCTGCTCCTCGAAACCCTTCAGCACCTTGTCCAGCGTCAGCGGGTAGTCGCGGATGCGGATGCCGGTGGCGTTGTAGACGGCGTTGGCCAGAGCCGCGCCGGCGCCGCAGATGCCCAGCTCGCCGAGGCCCTTGCTCTTGAGCGGGTTGGCCTTGTCGTCGACCTCGGGGAGGAACACCGCATCCATCGCCGGAATGTCGGCGTGCACCGGGACATGGTACTCGGCGAGGTCGTGGTTGACGTAGGTGGCGGTGCGTTCGTCGATCACCGCATCCTCCATCAATGCTGCGCCGACGCCGAAGGTCATCCCGCCGATCGCCTGGCTTCGGGCGGTCTTCGCATTGAGGATGCGCCCACCGGTGAAGACGCCGAGCATCCGGCGGAGCCGGATCTCGCCGGTGTCGCGATCGACGCCGACCTCGGCGAAGTGCGCGCCGAACGAGTAGTGCGAGTACTTCTCCTTCAAGGCGCCCGGCTTGATCTCGCCCTCCGCCGAGACGCCGTCGGCGCCGGCGAGGTCCACCAGCGCCTCCGAGCGGTTGCCGGAGGTGACGCGCCCGTCGGCGAAGACGACGCTATCCGGGTGCAGGTCGGTCGCCGCCACGAGCTTGTCGCGCAAAGCCGCGCAGGCGACGTAGAGCGCTGAGCCGGCCGAGCCCGCCCCGAACGATCCGCCGGAGCCGGAGGCCGCCGGGTAGGCGGTGTCGCCGATCTCGACGCGGATGCGCTCGATTGGTAGGCCCATCATCTCCCCGGCGATCTGAGCGAGGATGGTGTAGGTGCCCGTCCCGATGTCGGTCATCGCCATCCGCACGGTGAGGTATCCGTCGGCACCGAGCTTCACCGAAGCCGAAGAGGGCATCAGCGGGTTGAGGCGGGCCGCCGCCGACATGCCCATGCCGACCATCCAGTTGCCGTCATGCGTCGTGCCGGCGGGCTTACGCCGGTCCCAGCCGAAGAGCTTGGCCCCTTCCCGCATGCACGGTACGAGCTGGCGCACCGTGAACGGCACCTGCTTCTCGGGGTCCTGCGTCGGCTCGTTGCGGACGCGCAACTCGATCGGATCGAGGCCGATCTGCTCGGCCAGCTCGTCCATGGCGCACTCGAAGGCCAACATGCCGACGGCCTCGCCGGGCGCGCGCATCGACGAGGCGATCGGTAGGTCGAGCTTGGCCAGGCGGTGGCGGGTGATGCGGTTCGGCGCGGCGTAGAGCGAGCGCGTGACGTTGGCCGAGGTTTCGTAGAACTCGTCGCCCTGCGCGGTGTCGGACCACGATTCGTGCGACAGAGCCGTCAGCTTGCCATCGCGATCCGAGGCCAGCCGAATGCGCTGGATCGTGTCGGTGCGGTGGGTCGCGACGTGGAATTCCTGCTGCCGGGTCAGCGCGACCTTCACCGGGCGCCCGGTCGCCTTGGAGGCCAGCGCCGCCAGCGTCGCCTCCGGCATCGGCTGGAGCTTCGAACCGAAGCCGCCGCCGATGTAGTGGCTCACCAGCCGGACGTTCTCGACCGGCAGCTTCAGCACCGAGGCCAACGACTTCTGCCCTCGGTTGAGCATCTGGTTCGCCGTATAGAGCACGACCTTGTCGCCCTCCCAGGAGGCGATGGTGGCATGCGGCTCCATCTGGGCGTGGATCTGCGTCGGGGTGGTGTACTCGACATCGAGCTTGACCGGGGCGGACGCGAACGCGCCGTCGAAGTCGCCGAGCTTCGAGTCCGGGTCGGTCTGGACCTTCTTCGGCTCGATCGCCTGCGGCAGGGCCGCCCGAAGCGATGCCTTGGGCGTCCGGACGTCGTAGGCGACCTTGACGAGCTTGGCCGCGGCACGGGCCTGCTCGAAGGTCTCGCCGACGACGAAGGCCACCGGCTGGTCGAAGAACGCGACATTCGTCCCGGTGAGCTGGGGCCAGACCTGCTCCTTCTTCTCGCCCTGCGCGGGCACGTTCTCGTGGGTCATCACATGGATGACGCCCGGCGCCTTCACGGCTGCGGCCGTGTCGATCGAGCGGATCGTGCCGGCGGCGATCGTCGCGCCGACGATGAAGCCATAGGCCGGGTTCTTCACCTCGCGGGTCTCGTAGGCGTAGGGCGCGCGCCCCATCACCTTGAGGCGGCCGTCGATGCGGTCGATCGGCCGCCCGACGAGGCCGTCGGCCTTGTCGTCGAGCGGCGTCTTGCCGACCGGCTGGTTCATCTCCATGGCGTTCATCCTGGAAGCTTGGGACGGTCAGGTCCGGGTGGCGTCGGTCACCACCGCGCGGAGCGTCCGCCGGGTCAGCGGGATCTTGAAGTCGTTGGTGCCGTAGCCGCGGGCGCCGGCGAGCACCGCGTCGGCGGCGTCGTCCGCGCTGCCGCCCTTCGCGAGCGTGGCCTCGGCCGCCTCGACCCGCCACGGCTTGTGCGCGAGCCCGCCGAACGCCATCCGCGCCTGGGTGATCTTGCCGTCCGCCTTCCCGATCACCGCGGCGATCGAGACGGTAGCGAAGGCGTAGGAGGCGCGGTCGCGGACCTTGCGGTAGACGTGCAGGCCCTCGACCGGCTTCGGCAGCGTCACCGCGGTGATGATCTCGCCGGGTTGCAGAGCGGTCTCGATCTGCGGGGTGTCGCCCGGCAGGCGGTGGAACTGCGCCATCGGGATCGTGCGGGTCGCGCCGTTCGGCGACAGGGTCTCGACGCCGGCATCGAGGACGCGCATCGCGACGTTCATGTCGGACGGGTTGGTGGCGATGCAGGCGTCGCTGGTGTCGAGCACCGCCATGATGCGGTTGAACCCGCCGATCGCTGAGCAGCCCGAGCCGGGCTCGCGTTTGTTGCAGGGTTTCGACGTGTCGTAGAAGTAGTAGCATCGGGTGCGCTGAAGCAGGTTTCCAGCGGTGGTCGCCTTATTGCGCAGCTGCCCTGAGGCGCCCGCGAGCAGGGCCTTGGCCAGCACCGCGTAATCCTTGCGCACCCGAGGGTCGGCGGCGAGGTCCGAGTTGCGCACAAGTGCGCCGATGCGCAGGCCGCCGTCGGCGGTGGCTTCCACCTTGTCGAGCGGTAGGCGGTTGATGTCGATCAAGGTCGTCGGCGTCTCGACCTGCAGCTTCATCAGGTCGAGCAGGTTGGTGCCGCCGGCGATGAACTTGGCGTTCGGCCGCTCGGCCGCGAGGCGGGCGGCGTCGCGCACGGTGGCGGGGCGCTCGTAGGTGAAGGCTTTCATCGCGCGCGCCCTTTAGAGTTCGGTGCCGGCGGAGGAATCCGCCACTTCGCGGATCGCGGCGACGATGTTCGGGTAGGCGCTGCAGCGACAGAGGTTGCCGCTCATCCGCTCGCGGATCTCGGCATCGGTGAAGTCGGCCTTGCCGACGAGGTCCTCGGTGACGTGGCTCGGCCAGCCGGCCTTGGCCTCCGACAGCATGCCGACACTGGAGCAGATCTGGCCCGGCGTGCAGTATCCGCACTGGAAGCCGTCATGGTGGAGGAAGGCGGCCTGAAGCGGGTGAAGCTGCTCTTCGGTGCCGAGGCCCTCGATGGTGGTGATCGCGTCGCCCTCGTGCATCGCGGCCAGCGTCAGGCAGGAATTGATCCGGCGCCCGTCGATCAGAACCGTGCAGGCGCCGCACTGGCCGTGGTCGCAACCCTTCTTCGAGCCGTTGAGGTCGAGATGCTCGCGCAACGCGTCGAGGAGCGTCGTGCGGGTGTCGAGGGTGAGGTCGTGCGCCGTGCCGTTCACGGTCAGGCGGACCGGCAGCATCTGCGGGGCCGGGTCGCCGGGCTCCGTGGCGAAGGCAGGCCTTGCCGAAACGCCGAAGCCCGTGGCCGCCGCGGCGGCCGCACAGCTTTCCACCAGCGTCCGCCGGGTCAGCGCGAAGGCGCCGTCTCGTGTCTTGTCCGTCATGCTCGCTGTCCCGTGCGGCCGGCATGCCGGGCGCTGTGGTGCGGGCGAAGGGCGTGCCCGCAGGGCGGTGTCGCAACGGGAACGCCAGACGGATTGATTCGATCCGTTCCAAACTGCGCCGTATCGGCGCAACTGGATGAAGAATGCGATCGGCAGAAAGCAACCGGGCGTCGCGCAGGCGGCGTCGTGGAGGCTCGCAGGCGCGCCGCCGCTTCGGTCAGGCTCCGACGCCGACGGCGCTTTCGCCGATCGCCGACAGGGTGAGGTGGTCCGCCCCGACCTCGGCGCCGGTGTAGCCGAGCATGTGGGCGAGCTGGTCGCGGGCGCGCCAGACCCGGCTCTTCACCGTGCCGATCCGGCATTTGAGGATCGCGGCCGCCTCCTCATAGGACACGTTCTCGACCGCCACCAGGATCAGCGCCTCGCGCATCGGCGGCGACAGCCGCCCGAGCGCGGCCTGCACGTCCTGCAGGTCGAGATGGCCGCCCTGCTCGGGCAGGCTCGTCAGGCGTGCGGCGTGGTCGCCGTCGCTGTCGGCGACCTCGCGGGCGTGCTTGCGGTGCACGCTGTAGAAAGCGTTCCGCATGATCGTGAACAGCCACGCACCGAGGTTGGTGCCGACCTTGAAGCTGCCGCGGCTGCGCCAGGCGCGCAGCATCGTGTCCTGCACCAGGTCGTCGGCTGCCGACGGGTTGCGCGTCAGCGAGATGGCGAAGCTGTGCAGGCTGGTCGCCGCTTCGAGGAGGCCGGCGCGGAACGCCGCGTCGTCGCGCCCCTTCGCGTCGGCGAGCAGGGCCTCGAGCCGCGCCAGCAGGTCGCCGAGATGCGGCGGCGGCGGGGCCTGCATCGAGGCGGCATAGGTGGTTCTTAGATGCTCACCCAGGTGGATGCGGATAGCATCGGACAGTTTCGGCGCCTCGACGGACAGGGATTCCGAGGTGCCGTTACAGTCTTCCGTGGTGATGAGCATCGTGCCCCGCGCAGCTGGAGTTCCGATGGCGCCTCGGCACCCAATCGGGATTTCGCGCAATCGTTCGGGCACCGCAGCAACATAGGTTATCTTCGAGCGATTTCGGCCTGCGGCGATCTGGGTCGGCGCCGACGCGGCTCGTGTGGACGGGCGGCGTGTCGCGACGCATGCGGGCGGGTGCGTCGCAAAACCGTTATGCTCAGTCTCAGCATATCTAGACAGGGCGATGCGGCGCGCCTAACTTAGGCGGCACAATGCTCAAACTGAGCATAATGGAGGGCGCCATGGCGTCGACCGCGTTTCCTGTCTCCGCCCCCCGCGCCGTCCCCGCCGGGATGCCGCTGCCCGACATCTACGCCCGCGTCAGCCGGCACATCCCGGCGATCGAGTGGCCGGCCCTCGTGCCCGACATCGAGGCGATCCTCCGCCTCAAGCGCGAGCGCAACGCCGTGATCCTGGCGCACAACTACCAGGCGCCGGAAATCTTCCACACGGTGGCCGACATCGTCGGCGACAGCCTGGCGCTCGCCCGCGAGGCGGTGACGGTGAAGGCCGACGTGATCGTGCTCGCCGGCGTGCACTTCATGGCCGAGACTGCCAAGCTCCTCAATCCGGGCAAGACCGTGCTGATCCCGGACCTCGCCGCCGGCTGCTCGCTCGCCGACTCGATCACCGCCGCGGACGTGCGCGGCCTGCGCGCGAAGTACCCCGGCGTGCCGATCGTGACCTACGTCAACACCTCGGCCGCGGTGAAGGCCGAGTCCGATCTGTGCTGCACCTCTGGCAACGCGGTGGAGGTGATCCGCTCGCTCGGCGTGAAGCGCGTGCTGATGATCCCGGACGAGTTCCTGGCGCAGAACGTCCAGGCGGTGCTGCCCGAGATCGAGATCCTGACCTGGGCCGGCCACTGCGAGGTGCACGAGCGCTTCACGCCCGCCGACATCCGCGACGTGCGCGAGAGCTATCCCGGCGTCACCGTCATCGCTCACCCCGAATGCCCGCCGGACGTGGTGGCCGAATCCGACTTCTCGGGCTCGACCGCGATGATGATGAACTTCGTCCTGGAGAAGCGCCCGGCCCAGGTCGTGCTCGTCACCGAGTGTTCGATGGCCGACAACATCGCCGCCGCCAACCCGGACATCGAGTTCATCAAGCCCTGCAACATGTGCCCGCACATGAAGCGCATGAGCCTGTCGAACATCCGGCACGCCCTGGAGACCATGACCCACGAGGTCGTCGTCGATCCCGCGCTGGCCGACCGGGCGCGGGCCGCCGTGGAGCGCATGCTCGCGGTGGGTGCGCGATGAACGCGTTCTCGCGCAACCCCGCCGACCGCGTCGTCGTCGTCGGCGCCGGCGTCGCCGGCTTGAGCGTCGCCCTGCGGCTCGCGCCGCGACCGGTGACGCTCGTCAGCGCCGCGCCGCTCGGGCTCGGCACCGCCACCGGCTGGGCCCAGGGCGGCATCGCCGCCGCGATCGGCGCCGACGACGCGCCGTCGCTTCATGCCGCCGACACCGAGGCCGCCGGCGCAGGCCTCACCGATCCCGCGGTCGCCCTGCGGGTCGCCGCGGAAGGCCCGCGGCTGATCGACTGGCTGGTCTCCCTCGGCGCGCCGTTCGACCGCGACGCCGCCGGCGCGCTGGCCCTCGGCCTGGAGGCGGCCCACGGCCGCCGCCGGATCGTGCGGGCCGGCGGCGATTCCACCGGGGCCCGCGTCCTCGAGATTCTGGTCCGGGCGGTGTTCGCCACGCCCTCGATCGAGCTGGTGACGGCCTCGGTCCACGACCTGCTGCGCGACGAGCACGGGGCGGTGGCCGGCGTGGTGTGCGAGCGCGACGGCGCCCGCTTCCGCATCCCCGCCCGGGCGGTGGTGCTCGCCACCGGCGGCGTCGGCGCGCTCTACGCCTCGACCACGAACCCGCGCGGCGCCACGGGTCAGGGCCTGGCGCTGGCGGCACGCGCCGGCGCGGTGATGCGCGACCTCGAGTTCGTGCAGTTCCACCCGACGGCGATCGCCGTCGGGGCCGACCCGATGCCCCTCGCCACCGAGGCGCTGCGGGGGGAGGGCGCGCGCCTCGTCGACGAGACCGGCGCCGCCGTGATGGCGGGCATCGCCGGCGGCGACCTCGCCCCGCGCGACGTCGTCGCCCGCGGCATCTTCCAGGCGCTGGCGCGCGGCCGAACCGTCTCCCTCGACACGCGCGGGGCGCTCGGCGCTGCGATGGCGACGCGGTTTCCGACGGTCGCCGGCCTGTGCGCCCAAGCCGGCATCGACCCGGCGCGGCAGGCGATCCCGGTGCGGCCGGCCGCGCACTACCACATGGGCGGCATCCGCGTGGACGGCGCGGGCGCGTCGAGCGTCCCTGGCCTCTACGCGAACGGGGAGGTCGCCTCCACCGGCCTGCACGGCGCCAACCGCCTCGCCAGCAACTCGCTCCTCGAGGCGCTGGCCTATTCGGGCTTCATCGCCGACGCCTTGGACGCGATGCCGCCGGGGCCGGCCGTGCCGGACATCCGCACCGAGCGCCCGGCGGGCGACCTGCCGGCGATCCGGCAGACCATGGAGCGCCACGTCGGCGTGGTGCGCGACGAGGCCGGGCTTCGGGCCGCCGTCGACGCCCTGACGCCGCTGGCGGAGGCGGGCTGCGATGCCGCGCTCACCGCCGTGATGATCGCGCAGGCCGCCCTCGACCGGCGCGAGAGCCGCGGCGGCCACTGGCGCAGCGACTTCCCCCACGCCGCGCCGGCACGGCACAGCGAGACGACGTTGCACGCCGTGATGCCCGAACCCGAGCGCACCGACGAGGCGATGGCCCGATGAGCGATATCCTGCCCCTGCCGCGGCTCCTCGTGGAGCCGATCGTCCGCGCAGCCCTGCTGGAGGACCTCGGCCGCGCCGGCGACATCACCACCGACGCGATCGTGCCGGCGGATGCCCGCCTCGACGGCGTCATCGCCGCGCGCCAGCACGGCGTGATCTCCGGCGTCGACGCCGCGGTGATCGCCTTCGCGCTGGTCGACCCGGCCGTCCAGGCGGTGATCGAGCGCGGCGACGGGGCGCGGGTCGCCCCCGGCGACGTGGTGATCCGCCTGTCGGGGCCGGCGCGCGCGATCCTCACCGCCGAGCGCGTGGCGCTGAACCTGCTCTGCCGGATGTCGGGCGTCGCCACCGCCACGTCCGGCCTCGTCGAGGCGGCGCGGCCGCACGGCAAGGCCTCGATCGTCTGCACCCGCAAGACCACGCCGGGCCTGCGCGCCCTGGAGAAGCACGCGGTGCGCGCCGGCGGCGGCTCCAACCACCGCTTCGGCCTCGACGACGCGGTGCTGATCAAGGACAACCACGTGGCGGTCGCCGGCGGCATCGTCCCGGCGATCGAGCGGGCGCGCGCCAGGGCCGGGCACCTCGTCAAGATCGAGGTCGAGGTCGACACCCTCGACCAGCTGCAGGAGGCGTTGTCGGTCGGCGCCGACGCCGTGCTCCTCGACAACATGAGCCCTGAGCAGCTCGCCCGCGCGGTCGCGATGATCGACGGGCGCGCGCTGTCGGAGGCCTCCGGCCGGATCAACGCGTCCACGGTCGGCGCCGTGGCGGCCTCCGGGGTCGACCTGATCTCCTGCGGCTGGATCACGCACAGCGCCGCGATCATCGATCTCGGCCTCGACGCCGCCTGATCGCATCCGCGGCGGGCCGGGCCCTCGCGGCGACGGCCTTGTGCCGAGGCCTCCGACGCCGCATGGCTCCGTCGCCTCGGGCGCGAGGCGAAGCGGTCCGGCATCCTTCGGCCCGGGCGGATGTCGGGACGGGGTCTCATGGCGGTCGGCGTGGAGGACGACGTGACGGAGGGGGCGGCTACGCCCGAACAGCCGCCGATTCCCGGAATGCCGCCGCGCCCGGCCCGCCGGCTGCCGACCTGGACCTTCCTC
The DNA here is from genome assembly GCF_008040045.1 of Methylobacterium sp. WL8. Classification (NCBI taxonomy): domain Bacteria; kingdom Pseudomonadati; phylum Pseudomonadota; class Alphaproteobacteria; order Hyphomicrobiales; family Methylobacteriaceae; genus Methylobacterium; species Methylobacterium sp. WL8. Next base: position 15,900 of record NZ_VRVF01000076.1, read on the forward strand.
AAGACCGCCGCCACCAACTCGCTGGCGGCCTGCGACGCCGAGCTGTTCGAGACCCTTGTGGTCCCGCGCAACTACTGGAGCCAGCAGGTCCTGTTCGTCAGCGATCCTGAGGCGATCCGGCACGTGCTGATCGACCGGTTCGACAACTACCCGCGCGTGACCTCGATCCGCCGCCTGTTCGAGACCGACCTGCGGACGGGGACGCTGGCGAGCGAGGGCGAGGTCTGGCGCCGGCACCGCCGCGTCGCGACGCCGACGATCGATCCGCGCTCGATCCGCCCCGACGTGCCGGCGATGCTCGACCTCGCCGGGCGCATCGCCGACGAGGTCGCGTCGGCGGGCTCGACTGCGCCGGTGGACATCGAGCGGTCGGTCGGAAGTCTCTCGACCCTGCTGTGGAACCAGGTGGTGACCGGCGGCGACCCGGCGGGCCTGCCGATCCTGCGCTGGCTCTCGAAGGTGCCGCACAAGCCGCGGATGATCGACCTGATCCCGAAGCCGACCTGGCTCGCGGACCGCCTCGTCCACCACCGCCGCGACCCGGCGCTGCCGCTCCTCGACGCCGAGCTGCACGCGATGATCGCCGCAAGGCGCCAGCCGGACTATGCCGGGGCGCACGACCTGCTCTGGCGCCTCGCCCACGGCCGCGACCGGCAGACCGGGCAGGAACTCCCGGATTCGGAGGTCCGGGACGAGGCGGCGAGCCTGATCGCCGGCGGCGCGGCCTCCGTCCGGGCGCTGACCTGGATCTGGTATCTGCTCGCCCTGCATCCCGCTGTCGAGGCGCGGTTCCATGCCGAGCTCGATGCGGCCATGCCCGACGGCGTGGCGACGCCCGAGGCCCTCGACCGGCTCCCCTACACCCGCCGCGTGCTCGAGGAGGTGATGCGGCTCTATCCGCCGATCCCCGCCATCCTGCGGCAGGCCTCGGCGCGCGACGTGGTCGCCGGCCACCGGGTTCGCCGCGGCGCGATCATCGCGGTCATGCCGTGGATCGTGCACCGGCACCGGAAGCTGTGGCGCGACCCCGACCTGTTCGATCCCGAACGCTTCACAGAAGCCAACGGCGTCGGCCGGCCGCGGCTCGCGTACCTGCCCTTCGCGACCGGCCCGCGGGTCTGCGTCGGGGCGTCCTTCGCGATGACGCAGATGCTGGTGGTGATCGCCGTGCTCGGACGCCGCTTCCGGTTCCGCCTCGCCTCGGATGCGCCCGTGGTGCCGTTCGGTGCCATCAGCCTGCAGCCGAAGGGCGGCCTGCCCGTCCTGGTCGAGCCGCGCTGATCCCGAGCGCAGGACCGGACAAGGAAAAAGCGCGTCCTCGATCATGAGGAACGCGCTTCCGAAGGTGGCCCGTGGTCTCAGGATACGGGCGCAGTTCTCCTAGCTTGCCGCCGCAGCATCCGTACCGGGGTTCAGAGCCGAATAGACTACAAAGGCAGCGCGATGTTCCGTCCCCGGCGGGACGCGAGGACATGGAAATCCCGGCTTCGATGCGGCGTCGCGGTATTCGATCGCTGCCGGCAAACAATGGCGGATCGATCCCCGTTCGAACGGCGCCGCCAGAGCGCGATTTCGCCACGATACGGCAACGCTGCCACAGTGTTGCCACCGTGTCACGGCGCGGCGCCAACCATGGTGCGGCGCGGTTTCAGGCTTGGCTTTGGGCCGCGCTCGTTTACCCCTTGGCGAGACTTGGTACGCCAACGTGCCGAAGCGTCGTCCACCGCGTTCTCCACAGCTTTCGCCTGCCTTCTGAGAGGCCTTGATGCGTCGTAACTTCGCCCTGATCGGGCTCGTCTGCGCGGCTGCCGCCTGGGCGGCTCCCGCACTCGCCTACGAGATCGACCCGCTGACCCGTCAGCCGCTGGACAACGCCCTGTCCGTGCGCGTGCGCCCGCAGGCGGTCCAGGTCGTCGCGGTCCCGACGGCCAACGCCTCGCTGAACGCCGCCGACCCGATGGCCTCCACCGTCCCGCAGATGTCGGCGGTGCCGCGCGAGACCGTGGCCTATAGCGGCCCGTACTCGGCCGGCACGATCGTGGTCTCCACCGCCGAGCGCCGCCTGTACTACATTCTCGGCAACGGCGAGGCCCTGCGCTACGGCGTCGGCGTCGGCCGTCCCGGCTTCACCTGGGGCGGCGTCCAGAACATCACCATGAAGAAGGAATGGCCGGATTGGCGCCCGCCGTCGACCATGCTGCGCCGCCGCCCCGACCTGCCGCGCTTCATGAAGGGCGGCATCGAGAACCCGCTCGGCGCCCGCGCCATGTATCTCGGCGGCTCGATCTACCGCATCCACGGCTCGAACGAGCCGGAGACCATCGGTACCGCCGTCTCCTCGGGCTGCATCCGCATGGCCAACGAGGACGTGATCGACCTCTACACCCGCGCCAAGGTCGGCACGAAGGTCATCGTCCAGCGCTGATCGCGTCGATCCCGGACCACGAGCAAAGAAGGCCGGCCGAGACGCCGGCCTTTTTTGCTGCCCCGCCTGCCCTCAGTGGCAGCCGCACCCGCCGCCTCCGCTCCCGCATCCGCCCTTCGCCGCGGTTCCGCCCTTGATCGGGGCGACCTTCGCGGTCTCGCGGTCCAGCCCGCGCTCGGCGAGTTCGTCGAGGTAGGTCGCCCAGCGAGAATCGTATTCGCGGCCGAGCTCGTGCAGGTAGTTCCAGCCGAAGATGCCGGTGTCGTGCATGTCGTCGAAGCCGAGCTTCACCGCGTAGTTGCCGACCGGCTGGATCTCCAGGATCGCCACCGCGCGCTTGCCGCCGATCACCTTGCGCTCGGCCGGCGAGTGGCCCTGCACCTCCGCCGACGGGCTCGACACCCGGAGATATTCGGCCGGCAGCGCGTAGCGCCCGCCGTCGTCGAAGGCGACGTTGAGCACGCGCTTGTCCCCCGACAGCCGGATCTCGGTCGGCCAGCGTTCCTCGGTCACGGTCGGACTCCCTTGTAACGTCTCTTGCGACGTCTCTTGCAACTTCTGAGGCGGGCGGCGCCTCTGCGGCCCTGCACGCGCTTGCCCGCGGGCCTGCGTCCCATCATATGCGCATCCATGCTAGGTTCGTCATCCGATCCCCGCGCGGAAACCGCGTCGTCGCGTTCAGAGTCCCGCATGGGTCATCAGAGCCACCCTCAGCCGGCACCGCTGATCGATCCGTTCCAGCGGGCGATCACGTACCTGCGCATCTCCGTGACCGATCGCTGCGACCTGCGCTGCGTGTACTGCATGTCCGAGGAGATGAACTTCCTGCCCAAGCGCGACCTGCTCACGCTGGAGGAGCTGGACCGGCTCTGTGGGGTGTTCATCGACCGCGGCGTGCGCAAGCTCCGCATCACCGGCGGCGAGCCGCTGGTGCGGCGCGACATCATGCACCTGTTCCGCCGCCTGTCGCGCCATCTCGGCACCGGCGCGCTGGACGAGCTGACGCTTACCACCAACGGCACCCAGCTCGGGCGCTTCGCGGCCGAGCTGGCCGAGCTCGGGATCCGCCGCGTCAACGTCTCGCTCGACACCCTCGACCCCGACAAGTTCCGCGCGATCACCCGCCGCGGCGACCTGCCGGTGGTACTCGACGGCATCGCAGCCGCGCGCGCCGCCGGCATCAAGGTCAAGATCAACGCCGTGGCGCTGAAGGGCGTGAACGAGGACGAGATCGCCGACATGATCGCCTGGGCCCACGGCCTCGGCATGGACATGACGCTGATCGAGGTGATGCCGCTGGGTGAGGTCGACGGCGACCGCACCGACCAGTTCCTGCCGCTCTCGGTCGCCCGCGCCCGCCTGGAGCATCGTTACACGATGACGCCGCTTCCAGACCACACCGGCGGCCCGGCCCGCTACGTCCGCGTCGAGGAGACCGGCGGGCGCCTCGGCTTCATCACGCCGCTGACCCACAATTTCTGCGAGAGCTGCAACCGCGTCCGCCTGACCTGTACCGGCAAGCTCTACATGTGCCTCGGCCAGGAGGACGCCGCCGACCTCCGCTCGGCGCTGCGCGCCTCGCCGGACGACGCGCTCGTCACCGCGGCCGTGGTTGAGGCGATCTCGCGCAAGCCGAAGGGCCACGATTTCGTCATCGAGCGCCAGCGCCCCGCCGCGGTGCCCCGCCACATGAGCGTGACCGGCGGCTGAGACCCGCCCGGCGCTTTTACGCCGGTGATTCTTCCTCGGGTCCACCGATATCGCCCCATTGCGTTACGGTCTCGGATCACGCGCGGGTCCCCCTCTTCCCGCAGGCGGGGAGAGGCCCGCACGGACCTCGTCGTCCGTGCGGGAAGCGAAGGCGGAGCCGAAGCGACGGTGAGGGGGCGCCAACGGACGAGGCTCCTCCGGCTCAGCCCCCTCACCGTCGGCTGCCGCCTCGCTTTGCCGACGACGAGGTCGACAAAGCCCTCTCCCCGCACGCGGGGCGAGGTGATGCGCGTGCGGCGAGCAGCCAAGTGTACGACCGGCAGGAGTACGGATGCCCGAAGCCGGTAGCCCTCGGTTTTCGGAATCACTTGGTTGGACGAAGGCCCGATCCGATCCTCGGCCTCACTCGACGACGATGACGTGGTTCGGCAGTTCGTCGGGGTTTTCGGGACCGGCCGGGACGTGACGCGCCAGCTCCGCGCCGATGCGTTCGATCGCGCGCAGGAGCCCGGCTTCCGCCTCGCCCGCGCGGAGCGCGGCCGTGAGGTCGGCCAGCGTCGTGGTCCATCGCGCGTCGCCGACCCGCTCCAGGATGCCCGTGTCGGCGACGATCTCGGCATGCTGCTCGGCGAGCGACAGGTGGAGCAGGATGCCGGTCCGCCCGCGGGTGCGCCCCAGCCCCCGCGCCCGGAACGCGCGGCGCGCGGCGTCGCGGGCGCGCGCCCGGCGGACGCGACGCGGCGTCAGGCCGAGGCGTAGCCGCTCCGACAGTCCCGCCGCGAGGATGGCCGCCACCAGGGCGGCCTGCGCCAGCAGGATGGTCCCGGTGCTCCAGGCGGTCAGGGCGAGCAGGGGCCAGGGCAGGATCAAGCCGCCGACGAGCGCCGCCACGGTCGCGAACGATCGGTATTGCCCGGCGCGCGCCGCCACCATCACGACGATCTCGCCGGCGGTGCCGGCCTCGGCGTGGCCGACCGCGCGCTCGATGCGCGCGCGGGCCTCGGCGTCGAGCAAGGGTCTACCAGTCACCCGATGCCCCTCCGCCGCCGG
>NZ_VRVF01000077.1:0-21077 GCF_008040045.1 Methylobacterium sp. WL8
TCGCGCGAGGGCGCCAGCGGCAGCGGTGGATTCGCCGGCGGGGCCGGGACGAACCTCTCGAATGGAAGCGGCGGCGGCGGCGGTGGAGCGCTTGGCGGCGCGATTTTCGTCCAGCAGGGCGGCGTCCTCAACGTCGTCGACTCCTTCAGTCAGACCACCGCGACGCTGACGCCTGGTTCGGGGGGATCGTCCGGCGCCGGCGCAGGCGCCGCCTTCGGCTCCGGACTGTTCCTGCAAGGCAATGGAACGATCGGTTTCACCCCCGGCACCGGGACGACGCAGACGATCGCGGGCACCATCGCCGACCAGACCGGATCGGGCGGCACCGGTGGCAACGCCGGTAGCTACGGCCTGAACAAGGCCGGCGCCGGCACCCTGACGCTGACGGGCAGCAACACCTACACCGGCGGGACCGCCGTGACGGTCGGGCGGCTCGTCGCCTCGAACACCGGCAACGCCTTCGGCACCGGCGGCACCGTGGCGATCAGCGCCAACGCCACCGTCGAGCTGAACAGCACGGGGGCCAACGATTTCCGCCAGGCGCCCAACACCTTCACCGGCGCGGGCACGATCCAGAAGACCGGCGCCGGCGTGTTCCGTTTCGGGAGCCCCGCAGGCCCCACGACCATCAGCCTCGCTCAGGACGGCCTGATCGACGTGCAGGCCGGCAGGCTGAACGGCAGCAGCGACGCGAACGGCATCTGGACGAACAACCTCGGCAGTCTGAACATCGCGGCCGGAGCGACCTTCGACGGGGTCGAGGGGACCATCCGCGTCGATGCGCTGACCGGCGCCGGGACGCTGCAGGGCGGCTTTGGGGGAGACCCGCGCTCCACGACGGTCGGCGTCGCAGGCGGGTCGGGCACGTTCTTGGGCAGCATCCAGAATGCAGGCGGTACGCTCGCCCTGACCAAGGAGGGCGCCGGAACGCAGGCGCTGTCGGGTAACAACACCTACACGGGCGGCACCACCTTCGCGGGCGGCATCCTCAATGCCGGCAGCGCCGGGGCGCTGGGCAGCGCCGGCACGCTCAGCTTTACCGGCGGCACGCTCCAGTACAGCGCGGCCAACCAGACCGACTACTCGGGTCGCTTCGCGACGAACGTCGGGCAGCTCTACAGCATCGACACCAACGGGCAGGCCGTCACCTTCGCGTCGGCGCTGACCTCGTCGGGCGGCAGCCTGAGCAAGTCGGGCGCCGGCACGCTGACCCTGACCGGAGCCAACACCTACACCGGCACGACGACGATCAACGCCGGCACCCTCGCGGTGACCGGCGGCAACGCCATCGCCAACGCCGGCACGGTGGCGCTGACCGCGGGCGGGGGCGGCACCTTCGCGGTCCAGGCCAACGAGACCATCGGCGCGCTGACCGGCGGCGCGGCGGTGAACGGGATTGGCGGCGGCACGGTGACGATCGCCTCGGGCCAGACGCTCACCACGGGCGCGGCCAACGTCAGCACGATCTATTCCGGCGCTGTGACCGGCGGGGGCGCCCTGCGCGTGCAGGGCCTGACGGGCACCAACACCGCGACGTTCGCCGGTGCACTGACGCAGACTGGCGGCTTCACGGTGGCCGACGCATCGAACGTCAGGATCGCGGCCACGGGCAGCTACACCGGCGGCACGGAGGTCGAACTCAACGGCGGTACCTTCACCAACCTGGGCACCGTCGATACGCGAACCTCAGGGGTCGTCGGCAAGGTCGAGGCTATCAGCTTCAACGCCACGGGTACCGTCACGAACGGCGCGGCCGATGCGACGGGCGCGATGGTCCGGGGGCGCGATAGTGGCATCACCTCGGTGGGGTCCGCTGCTGCCACCGTCAACAATTACGGTCTCGTCACCGGCGGCAAGTTTGCCGGCGTCGGTTCGCTCTCCGCGTCCGGCGCGATCACAATTAACAACCTGAACGGGACGACTGCGGGCACCGGCGGCGTCATCTATGGCCAGGGCTCGCAGGATTCCGGCTACGGCGCCTTCAACAACGCAGGCGGCGGCTTGACGGTGACGAACCAGAGCGCGGCCAGGATCGTCGGCACCATCTACGGCGTCTACGGCACCGGCACGGCGACGACCATCACCAACGCGGGCACGATCGCGTCCGGGACGTACAACACCGGCACGGGCGTGATCACCGTCGGCGGCACTGCGGGTATCCGGCTCGATGCCGGCGGCATGGTCACCAACCAGAACGGTGGCGTGATCGATAGCGGCGGGCGCGGCGTCAGCCTCGGGGCCGCGGGCACGGTCGACAACCAGCTCGGCGGCATCATCCGCCACACGGGGACGGCGGACAACGGCACCGGCAACGGCGCCGGAATTTACGCCAGCGGCAACCTGATCCTGACCAACGGTGGCACGATCACCACCACCGCCGGCGGTTCAAACGACGGCGTGACCGTGCTCGGCGTGGCCACCATCACCAACACCGGCATGCGGGTGAACGGCACGCTCACCGGCGGCCTGATCCAGGCGGCGAACGCCGCCGGCATCGCGATCGCAGGCGCGAGCAGCAGCGTCACCAACAGCGGCACGATCCAGGGCGGCACCAGCAGCGTCGGCATCAACCTCAACAACGGCGGCACGATCACCAACCAAGCGGGCGGCCTGATCGCCGGCTCGGTCAACAGTATCATCAGCGCCGGCTCCGACCCCGCGACCATCACCAACGACGGCACGATCCGCGCGACGGGCGGCCAGGGCATCGTGCTGCAGGCGGGCGGGACGATCACCAACGGCTCGACGACCAACAAGGCCGCGCTCATCGCGGCCGACAACGGCAGCGGCATCAACAACTCGGGGAGCAGCGACACCGTCGTCAACAACTACGGCCGCATCCAGGGGACGGGCTTTTCGGGGGCCGGGCAGGCGAGCGGCGCCGGCGCGTTCACGCTGAACAACCTCGGCGCCGCCTCGGTGGTCTACGGCACCGGCAACCTCGGGGCGTACAACGCCGGCACCGGCGCGCTGACGGTCCGGAACGAGGGCCTCATCGTCTCCGGAGGCATCGGCACGGGCAACGCCGCGGTCCGGGCCGTCGGCACGGCCACCATCACCAACAGCGGCACGATCGGCACGGGCTCGGTCAGCGACGCCGGCGCCTACACCGCCGCCACGACCGGCTCCGCGAATGCCGTATCCCTCGACGTCGGCGGCACGGTCACCAACCAGGCCGGCGGCGCGATCCGGGCCCGCGGCCAGGGCATCGACGCGGGCGGCGCGCTGACGCTGACCAACGCCGGCACGATCGATTCGGTCGTGGAGAGCGGCGTGTTCCTGCGGGCCGGCGGCGCGATCTCCAACACCGGCGCGGGCGTCATCTCCGGCCAGAACGGCATCGACGCCAACCTGCCGGGCACGGCGTCGGCGATCACGGTGACCGGCGGCGGCACGCTCACCGGCCGCGCCGGCTTCGGCGTGCGCGCGGTGTCGGGCACCGGCGCCGTCGTGCTTGGTACCACGCAGGCGGCGCTCGGCGGGGTCACGGGCACCAGCACCGCGATCCTGGCCTCGACCGGCGGGGCCGGCAGCGCCAGCGTCGTCACCGGCGGGAACGTCACCAGCACCACCGCGGACGCCATCAACGTCGCGACCTCCGGCTCGGGCGACGCGCGCGTCGCGATCGGCGCGGGTACCACCGTGACCGGCGCTTCGGCCGGCGGGAACAACCACGGCGCGGGCGTGCGCGTGGCCGCCACCGGCACCGGCAGCGCCAGCCTGACGGTCGGCGACGGCGCCACCGTGCGCGGCGACCAGCCGGGCGCCATCGCCACGAGCATCGACGGCAGCGCCGCGATCGCCATGGGCGACAACGCGACCACCGCGGGCACCTCGGGGGCGGTCGTTGACAGGAGCGGCACCACGACCGCCGGCTCCGCGCGCCTCACCTACGGCACTAACGGCACGATCACGGCGGCGGGCACGGACGCCAACGACCCCTACCAGGGCCAGGGCGTGTTCGTGGGCAACCAGGGCACCGGCTCGCCCGACGCGGGTCCGGCGACCAGCATCACGCTCGGCGCGGGCACCAGCGTGACCGGCAACGCCAACGGCATCATCCTCCAGCAGACCAACGCCGCCAACGCGGGCGCGGCCTCGATCACCATCGGCGGCAACGTGACGGGGCTGGGCCTGTCCTCCGCGGCGCCGACCGCCTACGCGACGCAGCAGCAGAACACGCTGGGCGCCGACAACCGGGCCGGCTTCGGCGTGCTCGCCCTGAACGCGGGCACCGGCACGCTCACCGTCACCACGAACGGCGGGACGATCCAGTCGGCGGTCAACAACAACGCCATCGACGCGCGCAACGCGAGCGGCCTGCTCACCGTGACCAATCGCGCCGCGCTCCGGCACGCGGACGGGGTGACGGGCGGAACGGGCCTCAACGCGATCGGCGCCGGCACTGTCAGCGTGACCAACTCCGGCGCGATCAGCGCAGCGGGCGGCGCCTTCGCCAGCGGCATCGTCGCCACCAGCACGACGGGCGCCGGCGACGTGACCGTCGACAACCAATCCGGCGGCACGATCGGCCAGGCGGGTACGCCGGTCACGGGCGCGGGCATCAACGCCTTCGTCCAGGGCAACGGCAACGGCTCGATCGGCGTCAGCAACGCGGCGGCGATCAACGCCGGCACCATGGGCATCCGGGCCACCACCAGCGGCGGCGGCAACGTCAACGTCAACGGCGCCGGGGCGATCACCGCCGGCACCGTCGGCATCCAGGCGACCAACACCGGGTCGGGGGGCGTGGCCGTTGGCAACAACGCCGCGATCGGCGCGGTCAGCGCCGGCACGATCGGCATCGACGCGCGGATCGCCTCGCTCGGCACCGTCTCGGTGACCACCGGCGCCGGCGCGATCACCGGCAACACCGGCGGCGGCAACCAGGCCGCCAACGTCGGCATCAACGCCGGCTCCACCAGCACGGGCGCCAGCGGCGCGCTCAGCGTCACCACCGGCACGGGGGCAGTCTCCGGCCGCAGCGGCATCACCGCGTCCTCGGCCGGCACGGCCTCGGGCAGCACGGTCACGGTCAATGTCGGCGGCAACGTCACCGGCACGGGCGGGAACGGCGTGTCGGCCACGGGCGTGGCCGGTCTCGTCACCGTCAACCAGACCACCGGCACGATCCAGGCGACGAACTACGGCATCACCGCCGACAGCAGCGGAACGGGCGCGGTCGTCGTCAACCAGACCGGCGGGCAGATCAACACCACCGCGACCGACTCGGGCGTCGCCGGCATCAGCGTGGCGCGCAATACATCCGGGGCGATCACCATCGCTTCCGGGACGGTGACATCGGCCTCGGAGGGCGTGCGCGCCTTCAACTTCGGCAGCCAGGCCGGCGACATCGCCGTCACCGCCAACGGCAACATCACGTCTACGCGCGTTGCGATCAACACGGGTCGGCACGGCGGTGGCACCGGCAACGTCGCGGTCACCACGGCGACCAACACGACGGTCTCGACGTCCGGCACCACAGACCCGGCCATCGTCAGCGACTACCGCGGCACGGGAGCGGGCTACGTCCAGGTCACCAACAACGGCACCGTGACCCGGCCGAGCGGGACGGGGGGCACCGCCATCGCGACCACCAACGGGACGACCGGGGGGCCGTCCGCGGGGGCGACACTCGGCGGGACGCTGACGGCCATCGCGGTGTCCAACACCGGCACGATCGCCAACCACTTCGCCACCGGCATCTCGGCGCAGGCCAACAGCGCCGGCGTGGTGAGCGTCGCCAACTCCGGCACCATCACGGTGGGCACCACCGGCATCCTGGCCACCAACTCCGGCGCCGGGGCGGTGACCGTCGCCACCACGGCCGGCACCGTCTCGGGCGGCACCGGCATCGACGCGCGCTCGACCAACGGGACGACGGCCGGCACGGTCACGGTCAACGTCGGCGCCAACGTCACCGGCACCGGCGGCAGCGCCGTATCCGCGACGGGCGTGGCCGGCACGGTCACGGTCAATCAGACGGCCGGCACGATCCAGGCCACCGCCAACGGCATCGACGCCACCAGCACGGGAGGCGGCGGTATCGTCGTCAACCAGTCCGGCGGGCAGATCGGTACGAACGCGACCACCCGTGTCGGCGGCATCGGCATCAACGCGACGCGGGCCACGGCCGGCATGATCACGGTCACGAACAACACGATCTTCTCGACCGGCATCGGCGTGAACGCGCAGAACACCGGCACCGGTGTGGGCAACGTCGCGGTCGGCAGCGTCGCCGGCAGCGTGATCACCGCAGGCACGACCGGCATCACCGCGACCACGGCCGGCACGGGTACGATCACCGTGACCGCCGGGGCGATCACCACGACGAACGGCTCGGGCATCGTCGCCACCGGCACCTCGGGCGCGGTGGCGGTCACCGCCAACGGCGCCATCGCGGCCGGGAGCACCGGTGGTGCTGCCAACGCGGGCGTGTTCCTGACCGGCAACAGCGCCGGCAACACCGTCACGGTCGGCGCCAGCGGCGCCGCGACCCAGCCGACCGTGCAGGGCGCGATCGGCCTGCGGGTGGCCGGCACCGGCACCACGGGCCTGACCAACTACGGCACCATCGCGGCCGGCGGGACCGGCGGGAACGCGGTCCAGATCGACGGCGGCACCCTCACCCTCGGCGACACGGCCGGCACGCTCACGGGCAACCTCGCGATCGTCAACGCGGCGGCGCAAGGCGGCAACGGCGCCAGCGTGCTCAGCGTGAACCGCACCGCGGCCCTGACGCTCGGCAACACCATCACCGGCGCGGGCACGCTCGCCCAGAACGGCGCCGGGCTGCTGAGCCTCGCCGGCACGAACAGCGCGACCGCCGGCCAGTTCACCGGCACGGCCAACGTCAATGCCGGCACGCTCGCGGTGAACGGCGTGTTCGGCGACACGGCCGGCAACACCGCCCGCGTGGTCGTCAACTCCGGCGGCACGCTCGGGGGCGGCGGCACGGTGGCCGGTCAGGTCACGGTCAATGCCGGCGGCACGCTTTCGCCGGGCAACTCGCCGGGTACCTTGACGGTGGCCGGCAACGTGACGCTCGCCGCGAATGCGACGGCGCGCTACGAGCTCGGCGCAGCCGGCGTGGTCGGGGGCCAGAACAACGACCTCGTCACGGTCGGCGGCAACCTCTCGGTGGACAATGCGAGCCGGCTGGCCCTGCAGACCACTGCCGGCGGGCAGATCGCCAGCGGCTACTACACCCTGTTCGACGTGGCCGGCACGATCGCCGCCGGCCGCTTCGGCACGGTGACCAACGGCGGGCAGAGCGCCACCACCGACGTCACGCAGATCGTGACCAATTCCGGGCAATCACCGTCGCAGTACAACGTCCTGCTCGCGAGCAACGGCCAGCTGGTCCAGTTCTGGGACGGCACCAACCAGTCGCGCAACGGCGTGGTGAACGGCGGCGCGGGGGTCTGGAACGGCACCAGCACCAACTGGACCACGTTCGACGGCCAGATCAACGACCAGTGGCGCTCGCAGGCCGGGGTGTTCTCCGGCGCGGCCGGCGGCGCGGTGACGGTGGCTGGCGCGCAGAGCTTCCAGGCGCTGCAGTTCAGCACCAACGGCTACACCTTGTCGGGCGACGCGCTAAACCTTGTGGCCGATCGCGGCATCACCGGCAGCACCGCGGGCTCGATCACGGTCGACGGCGGGATCGCGGCGAGCGTAGGCTCCGTTCTCCAGGGCACAGCTGGGCTGACCAAGCTCGGCGGCGGCGCCCTGACGCTGACGGGGGCCAACACCTATGCCGGGCTCACCACGGTGAGCGGCGGCACGCTGGCGCTTTCCGGTACCGGGACGCTGGCCCAGTCGAGCGGCGTGGCGCTGGCCACCGCCGGCACCTTCGACATCTCTGGGCTGACTAATGGCGGGACGCTGATCCGCGCGCTCACCGACAGCGCGTCGGGTCAGGCTGGCGCGGTGACGCTAGGTGCCAACCGGCTCACCATCACCAACCCGGCCGGCACGTTCGGCGGGGCGATCAACGGCAGCGGCGGCCTGACGCTGGGCGGCAACGGCACGCAGACGCTCACCGGCATCAACGGCTATACCGGCACCACCCTGATCAATGCCGGCACGCTGGCGTTATCCGGCGCGGGCTCGATCGCCGCCTCCAGCGGCGTGACGGTCACCGGCGCGCTCGACATCTCACAGTCGAACGCAGGTGCGTCCCTCACCACCCTGTCGGGTCCCGGCACCGTCTATCTCGGCGCGCGCACGCTCACCGTCAGCAACGGCTCCACCACCTTCGCGGGCGCGATCCGCGACGTCGGCGGCATCACCAACGTGGCCGGCGGCGGGCTGACCGTCACCGGCGGCACGCAGACGCTGTCGGGCACGAACACCTATGCCGGCGCCACGACGGTGACCGGCGGCACGCTGGCCCTGTCGGGTACCGGCGCCATCGCCCAGTCGAGCGGCGTGATCCTGGCCACCGGCGGCACCTTCGACATTGCGGGGCTGAGCAACGGCGGCGCCTCGATCGTCAACCTGTCCAACACCGCCTCCGGCCAGACCGGCACGGTGACGCTTGGCGCCAACCGCCTGACCCTGACGAACGCCGACGGCAGCTTCGGCGGGGCGATCAACGGCACCGGCGGCCTGACCCTGAACGCCGGCACGCTGACGCTCTCGGGGGCCAACACCTATACCGGCACGACGATCGTGGCGGGCGGCAGGCTCTCGAACACCGGCAGCCTCGCTGGTAGCGTGAGCAACGCGGCGACCTTCGCCAATGCGGACTCGGTGGCCGGCGGCCTGACCAACACCGACACCGCCACGAATAGCGGCGGCATCGGCGGCGCGGTCGCCAACAGCGGCACGTTCACGAACAGCGGCACGGTTGGCGGCGGGCTCACCAACAGCGCCGGCACCGCGACCAACACCGGCACGATCAACGGCGGCGCGACGATCCTCGCCGGTCGCCTCGACAGCAACGCCGCCACCAGCGTGATCAACGGCACGCTGACCAATGCCGGGACCGTGACAGCGCAGGGTCAGATCAACGGCGCGGTCGCCAACCAGGGGGGCGGCAGCTTCACGGTGGTCGGTGCGCTCACCGGCGTCACGCGTCTCACCAACGACGGGATGGTGGATCTCCGCGGCAACGGCCTCGCGATCGGCTCGCTGGCCGGCTCGACCGCGGCTGCGACCATCGCCAATGGCGGCACCCTGACGTCCGGGGCCGACGGCACCTCGTCCGCCTATGCCGGTGCGATCACCGGTGCCACCGCGCTGACCAAGGTCGGTGCGGGCACGCTGACGCTCTCGGGCACCAGCAGCTACACCGGCGGCACGACGCTGAACGGTGGGACGCTGCAGGTCGGGGCCGATGCCAATCTCGGCGCCACCACCGGCGCCCTGACCTTCGGCGGCGGCACGCTGGCGAACTCCGCAAGCTTCACCACCACCCGCGCCGTCACCCTGACGGCGGCCGGCGGCACCGTCAGCCCCGCGGCGAACACAGCGCTGACCCTGGCCGGTGCGATCGGCGGCCCCGGTGCGCTCACCGCGGCCGGCACCGGCCGGGTGATCCTGACCAACACCAACACCTATGGCGGCGGCACCCTGGTCAATGCCGGAGCCACGCTGCAGGTCGGGGCCGGCGGCACCGCCGGTACCCTGCCCGGCAACGTCACCACCAACGGCACGCTCGCGTTCAACCGTTCGGATGCCGTGACCTATGCCGGGACGATCGCCGGCACCGGCAGCGTGCAGCAGAACGGTACCGGGCTGCTCGACCTGACCGGCACGAACAGCGCGGCCAACGGCCAGTACACCGGCACCACCAGCCTGAACGCCGGCACGCTCGCCCTGAACGGCGTGTTCGGCGATACCGTGGCCAACGGCGCGACGCTCGTCGTCAACGCCGGGACGCTGCAGGGGGCCGGGACCTTCGCTGGCTCGGTCACCGTCAACGGCGGCACCGTCAATGCCGGCGGCGCCCCCGGTGCCGCGACCGGCACCCTGACCGTGGCACGCGACTACACCCTGACGGGCGGCGCCACCTCGGTGTTCGAGTTCGGCGCGTCCGGCACACCGGGCGGGGCGAGCAACGACCTGATCAACGTCGGCCGCAACCTCACGCTGACCGGCACCTTGAACCTCGTCTCGGCCATCGACGCGGCCGCTGCGCCGGTCTCGGGCGCCTACCGCCTGTACAATTACGGCGGCACGCTCGCGGGCGACTTCGCTCAGGTGAACACGCCGAGCGCCGGCACGACGGCGACGGTCTACACGAGCATCCCGACCCAGGTGAACGTGCTGCTCACCAACGGCAACCAGTCGGTGCAGTTCTTCGACGGCATCGACACCACCGGCGCGGGCGTCGGCGGACAGGGCGGCACCGGCCCGTGGAACGCCACCACCACCAACTGGACGACGCTGCCCGGCGGGCAGGTCAACGACATCTGGCGCTCCGGCGTCGCGATCTTCGGCGGCACGGCCGGCACCGTGACGGTGGCGGGCGCGCAGAACCTGCAGGGCGTACAGTTCACGGTCGACGGCTACCAGCTCGCCGGCACCGGGACGCTCAACCTCACTGGCGACCCCTTCACCACGGCCAATCAGAGCTTCGTCAACGTCAACCAGGGCGTCGGCGCGACCATTGCCAACGCGCTGACCTCGACCGGCGGCACGATCGGTCTCGTCAAGCTCGGCGCCGGCACGCTGACGCTGACGGGCGCGAGCAGCTACACCGGTACGACCACCGTCCAGGCCGGCACGCTCGCCATCGAGGGTAGCGGTTCGATCGCCTCGTCGGTCGCCAACGCGGCGACCTTCGCCAATGCGGGCACGGTGGCCGGCGGCCTGAGCAACACCGGCACTGCCACGAACAGCGGCGGTATCGGCGGGGCGGTGGCCAACGGTGGCACGTTCACGAACGCCGGCACAGTCGGGGGCGGTCTGACGAACAGCGCCGGCACCTCGACCAACACCGGTACGATCAACGGCGGCGCGACGATCCTAGCCGGGACGCTGACCACTACCGGTGTCATCAACGGGACGCTGAGCAACAATGCCCGCGTCAACGCGCAGGGCCAGATCAACGGCGCGGTGACCAATACGGCCGGCGCGACCTTCGTCCAGACCGGTGCGCTCACCGGTGTCGCGCGTCTGACCAACGACGGTTCGGTCGACCTCGGCGGCAACAGCCTCACAGTAGGCTCGCTCGCGGGCTCGACCGCCGCCGCGATCATCGCCAACGGCGGTACCCTGACCACCGGATCCGACAGCACCTCGTCGACGTATGCCGGTGCGATCACCGGTGCCACGGCCCTGACCAAGGTCGGTGCGGGCACGCTGACGCTGTCGGGCGCCAACGGCTTCACCGGCGCGACCACGATCTCCGCCGGGACGCTCGCCCTGTCGGGTGCGGGTTCGGTCGCCGCGTCGCAGGGCGTGTCCGTAGCCGGCAATGCCGGCTTCGACATCGCCGGCGTCACCGCGCCGGGGACCTCGATCGTGACGCTGTTGGGCACCGGCGCCGTCACCCTCGGCGCCAACCGACTGACCCTGACGAACGCCTCGACCACCTATGGCGGCGTCGCCTCCGGCACCGGCGGGCTGACGCTGAACGCCGGCACGCTGACGCTCTCGGGCGCCAACAGCTACACCGGCACGACGATCGTGGCGGGCGGCACGCTCACGAACACCGGCAGCCTCGCCTCCTCGGTGAGCAACGCGGCGACCTTCACCAACGCCGGCTCGGTGGTCGGTAGCCTGAGCAACACCGGCACGTCGACCAACACCGGCACGATCAACGGCGGCGCGACGATCCTAGCCGGGACGCTGACCACTACCGGTGTCATCAACGGGACGGTGAACAACAGCGCCCGCGTCAACGCGCAGGGCCAGATCAACGGCGCGGTGACCAATACGGCCGGCGCGACCTTCGTCCAGACCGGTGCGCTCACCGGTGTCGCGCGTCTGACCAACGACGGCACGGTCGATCTCGGCGGCAACAGCCTCGCGGTCGGCTCGCTGGCCGGTGCGACCCGGACGGCGACCATCACCAACGGCGGCACCCTGTCGGCCGGGTCGGGCGGCACCTCCTCGGCCTATGCCGGTGCGATCACCGGTGCGACGGCCCTGACCAAGGTCGGGACCGGTACGCTGACGCTGTCGGGTCCCAACACCTACACCGGGGCCACCGCGATCAACGCCGGCACGCTGCAGGCGGGCGCCGTCAACGCCTTCTCGGCGGGTTCCGCCGTCACGATCGCGGCCGGCGCCCGGATGGATCTGGCCACCTTCAACCAGATCGTCGGGTCGCTCTCCGGCGCCGGCAGCGTGACGCTGGGGTCGGGTACCCTGACCACCGGCGGCAGCAACGCCACCACTACCTATGCCGGCACGATCTCCGGCAGCGGCGGGCTGATCAAGGTCGGGACCGGCACCTTCACGCTCTCGGGCGCCAACACTTTCACCGGGACCACCGCCGTGCAGGCGGGTACGCTCGTCAACGCGGGCTCGCTGGCCGGTCCGGTCGCCAACGCCGCGACCTTCACCAACACCGGTAGCGTCGCAGGCATGTTGACCAACACCGGCAATGCCACGAACAGCGGCAGTCTCAACGGAGGCGTCGGCAACAGCGGCACCCTCGCGACCTCGGGCACGATCGCCGGTGGTCTCACCAACACCGGCACGGTCGTGGCTTCTGCCGGCCGCATCGACGGAGCCATCGTCAACAACGCCGGGACGTTCAGCGTCACCGGCAACGTGGCGAGCAACGGCACACTCACCAATGCCGGCGGCGCCACGGTGGCGATCACGGGCTCGGGCGCCTACGGGATCGCCGGCCTGCTCACCAATGCCGGCAGCCTGACGGTGGCCACCGGCGGCAGCCTCACGGCCCCGGCCGGGATCGTCAATTCCGGCTCGATCGCGGTGGCGCAGGGCGGCACGATCACCGATGCGCTGGCCAACAGCGGCAGCGTCGTCAACGACGGCACCTACAACGCCGACGTGAGCAACACCGCCTCCGGCACCATCGCCAACCGCGCCACCGGCGTGTGGACCGGCAACCTCACCGCCAATGCCGGCAGCGTCACCAATGCCGGCCTGTGGCAGGGCAACGCCCGCAACGATGCCGGCGGGACGCTGGCGAACTCCGGCACCTGGAACACGGCTTCCGCGCCGATCTCCAATGCCGGGACGCTGGCCAACACCGGCACGATCAACGGTGGCGTCGCCAACAGCGGCGGCTTCACCAATGCTGCGACGCTCAACGGCGGGCTCGCCAACAGCGCTGGCACCAGCACCAACACCGGGACGATCAACGGCGCGGTGGCGGTGACCGGTGGTAGCCTCGCCACCAGCGGCACGATCAACGGGGCGGTAACCAACGCCGCCGCGATCACCGCGTCGGGCCGGATCGCCGGGGCGGTGACCAATGCGGCGGGCGGCAGCTTCGTCCTCACCGGCCCGCTTGCCGGCATGACGCGCCTGTCGAACGACGGCACGGTCGATCTCGGCAGGACCGCCTTCACCGTCGGCTCGCTCTCGGGCAGCAACGCGGCGGCGGTCCTGCGCAACGGCGCGCTGACCACCAACAGCGACAACAGCACCACATCCTATGCGGGTACGATCGTCGACGGCGGCAGTGCCACCAGCCTGACTAAGCTCGGATCGGGCACGCTGACGCTCACCGGCACCAACACCTACTCGGGCGGCACCACGGTCTCGGCCGGCACTCTGGTAGCCTCGGCCGCCAGCCTCGGCAGCGGCGGTGTGACCAGCAACACCACGCTGGTGATCGATCAGGCGAGCGATGCGACGCTCGGCAACGCCCTCAACGGCACCGGACGCTTCGTCAAGCAGGGTGCCGGCACGCTGACCTACACCGGCACCGGCACCCTCTCGGGGCCCACCACGGTCGCCACGGGCGGGTTCGTGGTCAACGGCAGCCTCGCCGCCTCGCCGGTCACCGTGGCCAACGCGGCGGTCGTCGGCGGCACAGGGACCATCGGCGGCCTGACCGTCCAATCCGGTGCGATCGTCGCCCCGGGGGCCAGCACCGCTGCCGGCAGCCTCGGCACGCTGAACGTGAATGGCAACGTGCTGTTTGCCAGCCAGTCGATCTACCGGGTCGATGCCACGGCAGCCGGACAGTCCGACCGTATCGCGAGCACCGGCACCGCGACGTTACAGGGCGGCACGGTTCAGGTCACCGCCGGCACGGGGGCCTATGCCCCGAGCACGCGCTACACCATCCTGACGGCGGCAGGCGGCCTGACCGGGCGGTTCGCGGGCGTGACCTCGAACTTCGCCTTCCTGACGCCGTTCCTGACCTACGACGCCAACGACGCCTACCTGCGGCTCGCTCGCAACGACTTGGCATTCGGCACCACGGCGCAGACCGGCAACCAGGCCGGCGTCGCCGCCGCCGCCCAGGCGCTGGGCGTCGGCACGCCGATCTACGACGCGATCGCGGTGCTCTCCGCACCGCAATCACGCCAAGCGTTCAACGCGCTCTCGGGTGAGGTCTATTCCAGCGCGATCACGACGATGTTCGAGGGCGCCACGTTCGTGCGCGAGACCATCCTCGATCACCTGCGCTTCGGCGAGAGCAACGGCTTTGCCGGCGGCTTCGGTGGTCCCGGCAGCGTCGGTCAGCGCTTCGCTCCCGGCTCGACCCTGCCGGGGACCTACACCGCCGACCTGCCGGGTCGAGCCCCGACGATCTCGGCGGTGCCGACGCAACTCGTGGTGCCGGCCTACGCGGTCTGGGGCCAGGCGTTCGGCGCCTTCGGCAACACGGCCTCGAACGGCAACGCCGCCGGGCTGTCGCGTCAGACCAGCGGCTTCGTGCTCGGGGCCGAGACGAGCCTGTCGGGCCTGACCGGCGCCGGTGCGGTTCTGTCCGAGTGGCGGGTCGGCGTTGCCGGCGGCTACAGCTTCACCGGGTTCGACGTCACCGGCCGGCTGTCCTCGGGCACGGTGGAGAGCGCTTACGGTGCGGTCTACGCCCGCGGCCCGGTCGGACCGCTCCAGGTCCGGCTCGGCGCGGCCTATGCCGACAACTCTCTGACGGCCCGGCGGACGGCGGCGTTCCCCGGCTTCTCCCAGAGCCTGTCGGGTAAGGGCGGCGGTGAGACGATCCAGGGCTTCGGCGAGGTCGGCTACCGCATCGGCACGGCGACGGGCTACATCGAGCCGTTCGCGGGCGGCGCGGCGATCCACATCCGCCGTGACGGCCTGACCGAGCAGGGCGGGATCGCAGCGCTGACGGTGGCCGGGCGTGGCTACGACATCCAGACCGCCACCGCCGGTATCCAGGGCCAGCTCGTGCTCGGCGATGCGTTCGGGGAGAACCGTCCGCTGATCGCCCGCGGCCTGATCGGTTATCGTCGGGCGTTCGGCGACGTGGTGCCCGCGACACTCCTGAGCTTCGGTGCCGGTGGTCCGAGCTTCATCACCTCGGGTGTGCCGATCGACCGGGATGCCCTGGTGACCTCGGCCGGCCTCGATTGGCAGGTGACCACCGCGGCCACGATCGGCCTGAACTACACCGGCCAGGTCGGCCCCCGCGCCCAAGACCACGGCGTGAAGGGCAACTTCAACGTCCGGTTCTAGGACTGGAGCATCAGACCACATCACGGCCTGCGCATCCCCTTGCGCAGGCCGTTCTCATTCCAACCGAGCAGAGTTCCATCATGCCCGCGTTTCCTCACCCCCGCCTCCTCACCCTCGGCTTGCTGTGTGCTGCAACCGTCGTGTTGCCGGCGGCCTTCGCGCTCGCGCAAGGCGGCAAGCCTGCGCCGGCCGCTCCGACCAAACCCGCCGCGGTGCCGACCGAGCCGGGCAGCACCACCGCGAGCTTCGGCGACTGGGTGCTGCGCTGCCAGCGCGGCGGCGGCGACAAGCCGGTGCGGATCTGCGAGGCCGCCCAGACCATGCAGGTCCAAGGTCAGGCCCAGCCGATCGCCCAGATCGCCATCGGCCGGATCTCCGCGGGAGAGCCGCTGCAGGTCACCGCGATCCTGCCGCCCAACGTCGCCCTGCCGGGCAGCGTGCGGGTGCTGACCGACGAGCGGGACACCACCGGCTTCGAGCTGGCCTGGCGCCGCTGCCTGCCCGGCGGCTGCGTCGCCGAGGCGAGCGTGCGCGAGGATGCCCTGCGCCGCTGGCGCGGCTCGGCCGAGCCCGGCCGCATCGCGTTCAAGAACGCCGCCGGCCAGGACGTCGCCATTCCACTGTCGTTCGTCGGCCTCGCCCAGGCCCTGGACGCGCTCGCCAAAGAGCCGGCCTGAGCGCGCCCGAACGCAAGCGCCGCCCCGCCAGCCTATCGATTCCCGCTCCTAGCCGAGGCCCATCCGTGTCCGATTTACCCCTGTTCTACCGCAGCGTGGTTCCGCTGAACCGCGAAGGCCACCGCACCCTCCGTCTTGCCGAGCCCGCACGCTTCGGCTTCGCCCGCGACGCGCATGTGATCCCGGCGGTGGTCGACGAGTTCGCCGCAGCCTGCCGGCACCTGCCGATCCTATTCCTGCCCGAAGGTCCGGTCCCGACGCCGGTGTTCGTCACCGGCTTCCGGCCGGGTCGCTCGATGCTGGTCGATGCCGATGGCGGTTGGACCGGCCGTTACCTGCCGGCCCACCTGCGCCGCTATCCCTTCATCCAGGGCGAGATCGCCGACGCCGACCCGCTCGTCTGCCTCGACGAGGCCGCGGAAGGCCTGGACAGCTCGGGCGGCGAGACCGGCGTTGCGCTGTTCGGCGCGGACGGTGGCGACACCCCCCTGCTCACGGAGCGGATCGCCCTGACCCGACACTATGCCGAGGCGGCCAAGCGCACGGCGGCTTTCGGACAGATCCTGCAGGACCTCGCCCTGTTGCGCCCGGTGACCATCCAGGGGCGGGATACGGAGACCGGCGACACCCACACCCTGTACGGGGCGCAGGGCGTCGACGAAACGGCGCTCGCCGACCTCCCCGACTCGGACCTCCTGCGCCTGCGCCGCGAAGGCTGGCTCAGCCCCCTCTACGCCCACCTCGTCAGCCTTCAGGCGATCGCCGACTTCAACCTCACCTACACCGCCGGCCAGACGGCCGGCTGAGATCGCCGATCCATCTGCCGCCTCGCTGCGGCTCCCGCCTCTCGTCTTGGGGATCTGGGAGCCGCAGTTCCAAAAGGCAAAGTTACGCCAGCGAGCTAGACCCCCTTCGCAGATAGGCAAGCTCGGCAGTTCCAGTGAAACCGGTTGCACTAGGTAATTTGGTCGCTACGCGGACAAGCGTGTCATAGCCCGTTGGACCTGCACTGCCGACCATTTGCCGCCGCGGGCTGTGGGGATGCCACGCTGGTTCATGGCCGCTGCGATCTCCCGCAGACTGGTGGCGCCGGCTTCTTTCACCTCCGCTATTATCGGGGCAAGGTCAACCGCTCGGCTGTTTGCGATCTCCGTCCTGCGGGCGCGGCCCAGGGCGCAGCCCTCGTCATGCTTGCCTAGGTTTTCAGGCTTCCCGAGCTGAATGGCCCTGCCCTCTGCCTGAAGGATGGCACGATCTTCATCGGACAGGGCGGTGTAGTAGGCCCGCTTCGCTGCGAGGGCTTCGCGTGTGCGCTTCGCGATCATAGCCCGCTCTGCCTGTGCGACCACGGCCATGATGCCGACCACCATTTCGTTGGCTTCCGGCATGTCAGCCGCTACAAAGCGAACCCCGGCCTTTTGAAGGCCGAGTAGGAAGTGCGCGTCACGAGAGAGCCGATCGAGCTTAGCGATCACCAGGGTGGCGTGGTGGAGCCGGCACAGCGACAGCGCCTTGTACAGCTCCGGCCTATCGTCCCGGCTGCCGCTCTCGACCTCGACCAGCTCTGCCAGCACGGACCACTGCCCGCCGTTCAAGAAGCTCGCCACCGCTTGCCGCTGGGCCTCCAGCCCGAGCCCAGAGCGGCCCTGCATCTCGGTGGATACCCGCAGGTAAGAAACGTACCGGTCTTGTGCCATCGCTGCTCCCAAAGGTGCTGCAATATTCGGGGAGATCGTGCCCGCGATCGATCATCGCTTTGCGCTCAGAAGACCGGCCTTGCCGAGCGCGCCGGACAAAAAATCGTTGGTCAGCGTCAGTTCGCCGATCTTGGCGTGCAGCGTCTTCACGTCGATGGCTGGTGCCGCCTCCGGCCTGGCCGCGGCTCCGAACACCCCGGCAGCCCCGTCGAGAAGCTGAGCCTTCCAGATCGTAATCTGATTGGGGTGGACATCGAACTGCTGAGCCAGTTCAGCCAGGGTCTTCTCGCCTCGCAGGGCAGCCAGAGCCACCTTCGCCTTGAAGGCCGGGAGGTGATTCCGGCGCTGTCGCTTGCTCATCATTGCTCCTGATCCGCAGCCATCCTGGCCGCCGTCAGGCAGAAACTCCACTCAGCCCCACTGTGCAGATTCCCCGAGCCACCTCTTCACTCGCACGGTTCCAACGGCCCGATCGTGATGGCTGAGCGAGAGCGATGCTAGGTGGAGTTGTCGGCGATTTTCATCGAACGAGCAGAGCCGCCCTCCAAAGCCAGTGAAACCGGTTGCATCGAAGTCGAGATGAGGGACATGGCTTCCCATCCCACAGGTCGGGAGGGTCGTGACCAGCCGCATGGGGCGGGGGAAGCCTTCAGGAGAACGTGTTCAGGCTTTGCAGGTGTCGGACGACCTGCTTCTGCCGTTCTTCCTTTCATAGAGCGACAAACGGCGACAAGAGGCTCGATGTACTGTGGGCTCTTTTTGGCCTACTAGTGAGAATTCACTAATGCCAAACGGGGGTTATTTCCTCATGGAACAGGCAGTTTGGGATGTGGCCCTCACGGGTTGCGATACGCATCTCTCAAGTTCGTCAGGGCGGGAAGTGCTTCGCTTCCGTTGCGGGACGTACCTCATCAAGGGTCCTGATTAGCCAGATTACTGCCGCATAAGGGTGGGCAAGGCAGTAGTGGATCACGTTGCGCGATCGAGCCGATCGGACCCTGATGATCAGGCGACGCTTGACCATCTGCGGAACCAAGCGATCGATGTCAGCGTGCCCCGTGGGAATGATCCCCCCGTGCGCCAGTAGCAGGTTCAGTACCTGCGTCAGAAGGAGGCCGGTCCCGCATATGGCCGACAGTTTGCTGATCAACACGACGAGTTGAGCCCGGGTCGGGTGCTCCCGCGGAATGATCTCTCGGCACGCGGCAATCCACTGGGCTAAGCGCCCTGCAGCTTCCGTGGAGATGTCCTGAAGGAGGTCGGCCATCCCGTTCGCGTTGTCAGCGTAGCCAGTGGAGCGTAGGCCAGCGATGGTCGCGGGCGCCGCCTGGTAGCGGACCTCCGCACGTATACGATCTAGCATCTTTGCGTATAGGACCAGATAGGCCCCTTTCCGACCCAAACTCATGGACAGGGATCGGGCGTTGTCCTGCCGGACCGTCTCGGAACTCACATGCTTCTGGTAGCGGCGGACCCTGACCTCACGGCTAAGGCTCAACGCGTACGGCTCGACGCGGCGAACAGCCTCGACGGCGTCCTCGACCGCGTACTCATGATAAAACTCGGTTTGCCGGAGGCCCCATTGCTGTGGCGGGGGCATGACCAGCAGGTGAGCGTGCCTGTCAGCATCGCCCTCACGTTCGGCACCCACCTCGTAGACGGTGCCGATCGCTCGGGACATGCACTCGAAGACCTGCTCGGCGTAGGCCTGGCAGAACCTCGGCCAGTCTAGGCGGATCGCCGCCTCGATTAGGTCGTCCGGGATCACGTTGTCGGACCCATCAAGGGTGCGGCTCCGCAACGCATCAGCGCGATCAGGCCACGACCTCAGATCGAAGTTGTTCAAGGCAGGGATGGGTTCGGCCGCAGCTTCAACGCCCATGTGTGCGTACAGGCGCGTTGGGTTCAGCGTGATATCGGCGTGCCCTCTGAAAGGATGGGCTTGATCACTCGCCCGAGTTCGGGCTCCGGGTGACCCCGTACGAATCCTCCAAAACGACAGCTTCGCGTTGAAGAGCCATTGGGCCCCTTTGAACTCGATCGCGTGTAAGCCGGCTGGAGTTCTCTCGAACTGGAAGGGGCCGACGCTCTTGCGCTCCTTTAGGTACCCGTAGAGGTCCCCCGCGGTATGGCGGATGCCGATAACCGGAACATGGAAGTTGAGCCGGTCGATCCAGAGAGGGTCCCTCTCCGCATTCTGGCCGGTGAAACCGGTTTCACTGGCGGAGAAGGGCCGAAGGGTCTGGACGCGCTGACGATGGCGTACGGGTGGGCTTGAGGGTTCACGCATCCGGAATAGCGATATCAGTGGGCTTCTATAGAGGCGGGACGCGTTGGTCTGCTGATATGACGGCCTGCACCTACCTCATTCGGTACTTGGTGCTTTGTCACGTCAAGGCATCCCCCTATGTGCGGCGGTTTTGCGTTTCGGCAAACCGCTCACCCGCAGATCTCCAGCTTCCCTAGTTCCTCTCCGGCGGTAACGCCTTCAGGTCGCCGGACCACATTGCCGACTGCTACACTTCGGTGCTACACCCTGACGACAGGCGGCTTCTCTAAGTCGTTGATTTCGTTTGTGTTGGCCGTTGTGGACGATTGTCCCGCAACTTCCGCCAGCCTCATGGTTTTGCAGCTTGCCCACCGAGATGGCTCTTTTTCTTGGTGAAACCGGTTTCACTCGCTCTGTCGATCGGCATACTTCTGAGTTTTTGACGGTAGTGCAGCAGACGAACAGGTCCCCAACCGATACGCATGATTGGGTAAGCCGCTCGCGACGGCAGCAATGCCAACTTGCGTCCATCCCAGTCGCTCCCCTGGCTGTGGAAGCGTCCCGTAGGCGGACGTCGCTGGCAGGGATTGGCCATTCGCAAACGGGCAGATAACGCCGCTCGCTATAGTTTCCCTACCGTTTACAGCTCAATCGGCACCATGGGAATGTCTGCTTCGAGGCCGTCGAGGATGCGGCAGCCTACGACCAGATTGGGTGGATGAACGAACCCGCTCGCGCGGGATGGGTGGCAGCTTCGAGGTTTTCGGATTGAGACGAGCGCCCTGCGCTGATTGAGCGTCGCCCGGCCTGGGCGGACGATCGTGGCTCCCTTCATCCGAGTGGAGC
>NZ_VRVF01000078.1:0-20657 GCF_008040045.1 Methylobacterium sp. WL8
GCCCATCCCCCTCCCCCAGCCCATCCTCAGGAGAGTGTCATGAACAACGAGACCACGCAGCATTCCGGCGCCTGGGTCACCTTCACCTATGCCGCGTTCCTCGGCTCGGCCGCGATGGTGGCCTGCGGAATCCTGTTCCTGCCGGTGGACATCTGGATCAAGGGCTACCTCGCCATGGGCGTGGTCATGCTGGTCCAGTCCTGCATCACAGCGACGAAGACGGTGCGCGACGTGCACGAGGGCCGCCGCATGGTGAACCGCATCGAGGACGCCAAGACCGAGCGCCTGCTGATGTCGGTCGGCAAAGACTGACGGGACACGGACCGACGCTTTGCTCGACCCGCGCGGCCCCCGGCCGGGCCGCACGGGTCGCAGATCCCTTCGCGCCCCACTCTTTCGCCAGCCGAGACGATCCGATGTCCGACCTCCAAACGAGCACGCCCGCGCCGCGCCGGCGCATCCCGATGCCGGTGAAGGTCGCCTACACCGCCTTCGTGGCCATCCTCGTGCCGACCTACCTGTGGTTCTACGGGCCGACGAACTTCCTGTATTTCTGCGACCAGTCGCTGCTGATCGCGCTGGCCGGGATCTGGTTGGAGAGCGCACTGCTGGTGGCGATGTGCGCGGTCGGCCTCGTCGCGCCGCAGCTGCTGTGGGTGCTCGACTTCGCCGGCACCGCCGTCGGCCGGCCGATCACCGGGATGACCGCCTACATGTTCGATGGCAGCACATCCCTATTCCTGCGCGGCCTGTCGGGCTTCCATGGCTGGCTGCCGTTCCTGCTGATCTACCTGGTCGGCCGGCTGGGCTACGACCGCCGCGCCCTGCCGACCTGGACCTCGCTCGCGGTCGTCACCCTGCTGGTGTGCTTCTTCCTGATGCCGCCGCCGAACCCCGATGCCGGCCTGACGCCGGTCAACATCAACTACGTCTGGGGCATGAGCGACCGCGCGGCGCAGACCTGGATGCCGGCCTGGGCGTGGCTCGCGGGCCTCGTGGTCGGCCTGCCGACCCTGCTGTTCCTCCCGACGCACCTCGCCCTGCGCCGCTGGACGCCGGCGGTCGCCTGAGCGACGCTGCCGAAACCCAACATCTCCACGATGTCCCCGACCCGGCCCCTCAGGATGAGGGCGAGGGGGCGGATGAACCATCGGCCGCGCCCGGCAGCAGCGTGATCACCGTCTCCGTCGCGGCGTCGATGGCGGAGCGGGAATAGAGCAGCGGGCGGTAGCCCCGCCGGGACCAGGGTTCGGCGTGGTCGGCGGCGTGCGGGCTGTCCGGGTGGCCCGACTGGCCGGGGGCGTTGACGAACAGGCCGGCATCCCAATCGCCGACGTCGAGCACCATCCGGAACGAGGCGCCGTGCGTCATCCGGAAGGTCTCGGGATCGTATTCGGCGTGCATCACGCAGGCCCCCGAACCGCCCATCGGCAAAGGCGGGATGTCGGGTCCCACAAAACCCGTCGCGGCGAGCGGGTGCGTGAACCGGGCGTGGTGCAGGCGGCCCCAGGCCCAGGTCGCCGGATCGGAGCCGAGGCGGGCGGCGCAATCCCGCCACGCCGCCGCCAGCGTCCGCTCCACCAGGGCGTCACGCTCGGCCCGGTCGAGGGGCGGGCGCGGGTCTTCCAGGCGGTCGAGCAGGGCTTGCGCGTCACCCGGCGGCAGCAGGCGGCGGGTGTCCGGGTCGGGGACGAGGGCCTGGAGCAGGGCCGGGCGCAGGTGGTGCACCCAGAACACCTCGACCAGGGCGGCGGCGCCCGAGGCCGCGTGCAGGTGCCCGTCGAAGGTCTCGAGCAGGGCGGCACCGAGGCGGGCCTCCGCCTCCGCTGGGGCGGCGAGCGTCGCGGCGAGGTGCGCGAGCCGCAGAGCCGGCTCGGAGACGTCGTCGCCTTGGAGCGCCTGCGAGTCGGCGAGCCCGTGCTCGGGCTGGTGCGCCAGCACCGTGCGGATGCGGCGCGCCCGCCACGGCTCGTGCCACTCGAACCCGAGTTTGCGCGCCTCCGCCGGGTAATCCTCGGGCAGGTTCATCTCGTTGGCCGAGTAGACGAAGCCGGCCTCGGGATCGATCCGGCTCGGCAGGTCGGCGGCCGCATGGAACCCGGCCCAGGCGTGGCGCCCGTCGCCCGGCACCGGCAGCAGGCCGTCCCAGTTCGTGCGGATCGGCGCCTTGCCGGCGGTGAACCAAGCGATCCGCCCGTTCACGTCGGCGTAGACCTGGTTGACGGAGGGCGCCGACCAATGGTGCAGGGCCGCGCCGAAGGCCTCCGGCGTCGCCGCGTCCAGATAGCCGAGGCTGGCGAGGTAGGCGGCGGCCCCGGGCTCGGACCAGACCGTGCGGACGGCGAAGGCGGTCTGTGTCGCGGCGTCCTCGCAGATCACCGGGCCGTGGCGGGTGAAGCCGAGGGTGACCTCCTCGTCGGCGCCGCCTCGCACGGGGATGCGCTCGCGCAGGCGGGTGATCGGCGCGAAGCCGCCCTCGAACCGGAACCGGTCCGGGTCGTCGGGGTCGAGGGCGAGGACGAACAGGTCCTCCTGGTCGAAGGGCGCGATGGTCAGCCCGAAGGCGGCGGTCCCGTTGTGGCCGATGCTGATGCCGGGCAGCGCCGGCTCGCCGGCCCCGATCACGTCGAGGCCGGGCGCGGTGAGGTGGACGACGTAGCGCAGCGACGGCAGCGCGTAGGCGCGGTGCGGGTCGCTCGCCAGGATCGGCCGCCCGGTGGCGGTGCGGGACGGCGCCACCGCCCAGTTGTTCGAGCCATCCCCCGGCGGCTCGGGCGCGTCCGCGGCCCGCTGGCGGCCGACCTTCCCGTGCGCGTCGACGTGAGTCCAAGCCCAGGCCGCGTCGCGGGTGGCGGCCAGCCGTGCCGGGTCGAACCCCACCGGCGCGGTGGCGAGGCGGAGCACGTCGAGGAGGTCGTCCGGCCACCGCGCCGGGTCGAGGTCGCCGAGCGGCATCGTCGCATGCGGCGGGCTGAGGCCCTTGCGCAGCGCGTCGGTCTCGGCGTCGGCCCGGGCCAGCACCCGGGCTCGGGCGACCTCGGAGGGCACGTTGCGCACCAGCGCATGGCTACGGATGCGGACCACGTCCTCGGGCGCCCACCGGCTCGGGCGCGTCCCCATGGTGGAAAATTCCGGCGGCAGCAGGTCGGGCCGCGCCTCCGTCAGGGCGACGTAGGCGTTCAGGCCGGCGACGAAGGCCTCGACGATGCCCTTGGTGCGCGGATGCGCGTAGGCCGCCCACTCGGCCGCCATGTCGCCGCGATACAGGAACAGCCGCGCCGCACGGTCCTGCGCGAGGTAGCCGGGCCCGAAGTCGGCGGCGAGCAGCCCGAGCCCGCGCTTGCGCCACAGGTCGAGCTGCCACAGCCGATCGCGGGCCGCGTTGAACCCCTGGACGCGAAAGGCGTCGGCGGCGCTCGCGGCGCGGATATGCGGCACGCCGTGCCGGTCTATCCGAATCTCGGCGGGCGCGGACAGGCCCGGGAGGGTGAAGGTGGTCACGCGCGTTTCCCTTGCGCCACCCCGTTCAGAGATGGCGTCGCAAGCAACGCGGAGCGCCGCCATCTGCGCGCATCCCCTCGCCCCGCCTGTGGGGAGAGGGCCGCGACGACCTCGTCATCGGCGCGGCGAGGTGACAGCCGAAGGTGAGGGGGCTTCGACGGAAGAGACTTCCTCGGCACCTCCCCCTCACCGCCGCTTCGGCTTCGCCTCCGCTTCCCGGCTGCACAAGGTGCAGCTGGGCCTCTCCACACGTGCGGGGAGAGGGGACGGGCGCATCTCTCGGGCATCGGAAATCTGGCAGTGGCTGGAGAGACGTGTGCGACAGCGGTCTGCAAAACCCTCACAAAGCCACCTCGATCAGGAACGGCCCGCGGCAGCCCAACGACACGCGGAACACGTCTACGAAGTCGGCTAAGTTCTCGACCCGGCGGGCCTCCACGCCAAACCCTTTGGCGAGGCTGACCCAGTCGATCGCTGGGTCGTCGAGGGTCAGCATGCCGATCGCCTTGGGGCCGGGGTTGGTGGCGCCGACGTTGGTGAGCTCGTGGCGCAGGATCGCGTAGGAGCGGTTCGACCAGATCAGCGTCACCACGTCGAGGCGTTCGCGCGCCTGGGTCCAGAGCGCCTGGGCGGTGTAGAGCGCGCTGCCGTCGGCCTGCAGGGAGATCACCTTGCGATCGGGGCAGGCGACCGCGGCCCCCGTCGCCATCGGGATGCCCAGCCCGATCGCGCCGCCGCCGAGTTGGAGCCAGCTATGGGGCGCAGCCGCGTGCGTCTGCCCGAAGAAGTTGCGCCCGGTGGTGATCGATTCGTCGCAGACGATCGCACCCTCGGGGATCAGCGCGCCGAGCACCTGGCCGATTGCGGCGTCGGCGAGCGCGCCGGAGGTCGGCAGCTCCGGCCGCGGCCCGGCGGACGGCGCCATGCGGTCCGGCGCGACCTCCGCCGACGCGCCGACGGCCTCGGCAAGCCGCTCCAGCGCCTCGATCTGATCCTCCTC
Organism: Methylobacterium sp. WL8; assembly: GCF_008040045.1. Lineage (NCBI taxonomy): Bacteria > Pseudomonadati > Pseudomonadota > Alphaproteobacteria > Hyphomicrobiales > Methylobacteriaceae > Methylobacterium > Methylobacterium sp. WL8. Next base: position 4,502 of record NZ_VRVF01000078.1, read on the forward strand.
CGGGTGGGCCAGGACGATGGTCTCGGCGTCGGGCGCGCTGAGCAGGCTCGGCTTGCCGGGATAGGCGAAGAACCCGACCGGCGGCGTCGCGCCGACGAGGATGACGTGGCGGAAGGGCGCCAGCGTCTCGATCGCGGCGTCGATCGGGTAGGGCAGGCGCTCGATCGGCACCGTGCCGGCGCCGCGGTCGATGCGGGCGTTGGCGGCCATGGCCAGCAGCGTCGCGCCGGTCTTGTCCGCGATGCGCGCGGCGATGCGGCGGCCCTCGCCGCGCACCGCCCGGTCGGAGAGGTGCAGCACCACCGGCGCGCCCGAGGCCAAGGCCGCGACCGCGCGCTTCAGCGCGTCGTCGCCGGCCCGCGCACGCTCGGGGATGGCGGGCACGGGGGCGACGCCGGTGCCCGGGTTCCAGGCGGTGTCGGCCGGCAGGATCAGCGTCGCGATCCGTCCCGGCGCGGTCCGCGCCGCGGCGATCGCGTCGGCGCCGTCGGCGGCGATGGCCTCCGCGGTCGTGCCCATGCGCAGCCAGGCCGAGACCGGCCGGGCGAAGCCCTCGATGTTGGAGGTGAGCGGCGCGTCGTGGATGCGGTGATAGGTGGCGTGCTCGCCGACGATGTTGACGATCGGCGAGCGGGCGCGGCGGGCGTTGTGGAGGTTGGCCAGTCCGTTGGCGAGGCCCGGGCCGAGATGGAGCAGGGTCGAGGCCGGCTTGTCGGCCATGCGGGCGTAGCCGTCGGCGGCCCCCGTCGCGCCGCCCTCGAACAGGAACAGCACGCAGGCCATGCCCTCGACCCGGTCGAGCGCCGCCACGAAATGCATCTCGGAGGTGCCGGGATTGGTGAAGCAGACCTCGACGCCCCCGGCGACCAGGGTGCGGACCAGGCTCTCGGCGCCGTTCATCGTCTCTGCCAACGCGCTCTTCCCTCGTCTCGCCGTCCGGCGCCGCACGGCCCGGAGGCGCCATCGTGGCGCCGCGGAATAGGGCGGCGCAAGGCCTGGGCGCAACACCGCGCGGCACGCGCATCGCAACCTGCGATCGAGGATGCGGTCCCGTCGGCACCCGGGCGTTGGCGCGGGACTTGCCCGTGCCGGGATCTTCCCGCCCACCGCATGAGAAGCCCCACGATGATCGGCCGAACGCTCGCCGCCGTCACGCTGACCACCGCGCTCGCCGCCCCGCCGGCGTCGGCCGAGAGCGTCCTGCGCATCGCGATGACCGCGACCGACGTGCCCACCGCGACCGGCATGCCCAACAACGGCTTCGAGGGCATGCGCTTCCTCGGCTATCCGATCTTCGAGGGGCTGGTGCAGTGGGACCTGACCCGCACCGACAAGCCGGCTGGTCTGATGCCGGCGCTCGCCACCGCCTGGGAGCAATCCGCCGAGGACAAGCGGGTCTGGACCTTCCACCTGCGCGACGGCGTGCGCTTCCACGACGGCGAACCGTTCGATGCCGACGCGGTGATCTGGAACCTCGACCGGTACTTCAAGAACGACAGCCCGCAATTCGAAGCGCAGGGCGCAGGCATCTCCCGCGCCCGGGTGCCGATCATGGGCAGCTACAAGAAGCTCGACGCGCGCACGATCCAGATCACCACCACGCAGGTGGCCTCGTACTTCCCCTACATGGCGGTGTACCTGCTGTTCACCTCGCCGCAATCGTTCGAGAAGGCCGGCCGCGACTGGGCCAAGGTGCAGGCGGTGCCGGCGGCCGGCACCGGGCCGTTCAAGCTCACCAAGGTGACCCCGCGGGAATCGGCGGATCTCGCCCGCAACGACGGCTACTGGGATAAATCCCGGATGGCGAAGGTCGACAAGATCCGCCTGATGCCGATCCCCGAGGCGAACGCCCGGATCGCGGCGTTGCGCGCGGGCCAGGTCGACTGGATCGAGGTGCCGGCCCCCGATGCGATCCCGTCGCTCAAGGCCGCGGGCTTTGCCGTCACCACAGGCGTCTACCCGCATGTCTGGCCGTGGATCTTCAACGTCGGCGCGACGAACAGCCCGGTCAAGGACGTGCGCGTGCGCCAGGCGCTGAACTACTGCGTCGACCGTCCCGCGGTAGTCAGCTTCCTCAACGGCACGGCGGAGGCCGCCAGCGGCTGGTTCAACGACGGCAACCCGGATTTCGGCACCCCGAAGAACCGCTACCTCTTCGATCCGAAGAAGGGCAAGGCGCTGCTCGCCGAGGCCGGCTACACCGCCAAGAAGCCTTTGTCGCTGAAGATCATGATCTCGGCCTCGGGCTCGGGGCAGATGTCGCCGATGCCGATGAACGAGTTCATGCAGGAAAACCTCAAGCAGGCCTGCGACGTCGACGTGTCGTTCAACGTGGTCGAGTGGCAGATCCTGCTGAATTCCAGCCGCGCGCTGCCCGACGCGGCGAGCCTCCAGGGCTCGAACGCCCTCAACGTATCCTCGCCGACGTCGGATGCCGGCGTGATGGTGCGCTATTTCGCGGCCGACCGCTTTCCCCCGAACGGCTTCAACTTCCCGAACTGGACCGACGCGACCTTCGACAAGGCCCTGAAGACGCTCGCCGAATCGAGCGACCCGGCCGAGATCTCGGCCGCCACCAAGGCCGCGCACGAGCGCCTGGTGGACGACCCGCCCTGGCTCTACGTCGTCCACGACCTCAACCCCCGCGGCATGAGCCCGAAGGTGAAGGGGTTCGTCTCGCCGCAGAGTTGGTTCGTCGATTTGACGCTGGTGAGCATGCCGTAGGGATTTCGAACGACGCCGTGCCGTTGTCCCGGACGCCCGCAGCGCCAGCGGAGGGTGATCCGGGATCCAGCGAACGAAAGTGCCGCGTCAGCGGCTCGATACCCGGCGCGGCGAGACATTCGGACGCTTCGCGACGTGATCATGCTGGACCCCGGATCGGGTTCCGCTCCCGCTCCACCCGTCCGGGGAAACGCGCGCCTCCTGCAGTGCAAGACGACGAAGAGGACGACGGTGTCAGGCATCATGACGGATACGGGCGACGACCTCGCCGACCTTTCGGCGACCGAGCTCGCCAAACGCATTGCCGGCAAAACGGTGTCGCCGGTCGAGGCCGTGGAGGCGATGCTCGCGCGCATCGACGCCCGCGAGCCGAAGCTCCAAGCCTTCACCGAGGTCTTCGCCGACGACGCGCGGCTGGCAGCGGAGGGCGCCGACCGGGCGATCCGCTCCGGCCATTCGGTCGGCCCGCTGCATGGGGTGCCGATCGCACTGAAGGACCTGATCGACATCGAGGGCCGCATCACCATGGGCGGCTCGGCCGCCCACCGGGCGCGGCGTGCCGCCTGCACCGCCACCATCGCCCGACGGCTGATCGCGCAGGGGATGATCGTGCTCGGCAAGACCCACACGGTGGAGTTCGCCTATGGCGGCTGGGGCACCAACCAGCACCTCGGCACCCCGTGGAACCCGTGGGACCTCGAAACCCCGCGCACCCCCGGCGGCTCGAGTAGCGGCACCGGCGTCGCGGTGGCCGCGCGGATGGCGCCCTGGGGCATCGGCACCGACACCGGCGGATCGGTGCGCCTGCCGGCGGCGTTCTGCGGGTTGACCGGCCTGAAGGTCACCGTCGGCCGGGTCTCGACCCATGGCATCGTGCCGCTCAGCGCGACCCTCGACACCCCCGGCCCGCTCGCCCGCAGCGTCGCCGACGCCGCCCTGCTCTACGCGGCGATCTCCGGACCCGACCCGCTCGATCCCGCGACCCGCGGCATCCTGACCGCCGACCCGTTCCCGACCCTGCATCGCGGCGTGCGCGGCCTGCGCCTCGCGCGGATGCCGGAGGCCGAGCGCACGGGCTGCTCGGCCGAGATGCTTTCCGCCTACGACACCGCCCTCGACGTGCTGTCCGGGCTCGGCGCGGAGGTCGTCGACCTGGCGCTGCCGTTCCGGTTTTCCGACCTCGTGGCGATGAGCGGGATCACCAACGCCGAGGCCTACTTCGTCAACGGCGCGCTCGCCGAGGACGCGGCCGCCCCGCTCGGCGACGCGGTGCGCGCGCGCATCCTCGGCGGCCGCAGCCTGTCGGCCCAGGACTACCTCGCGACGCTCCAGCGCCGCGACGCCCTCAAGCGCGACCTCGCGCTCGCCTGGGAGGGCGTCGACGCGATCCTGACGCCGACCACCGAGACCGCGGCGGTGCCGCTGGCGGAGGTCGACGAATTGCACATGCCGTCCCGCTTCACCCGCTTCGCCAACCTGCTCGACCTCTGCGGCCTCAGCCTGCCGAACGGCTTCTCACAAGACGGCCTGCCGCTCTCCCTGCAGATCGTCTGCCGCGGCTACGACGAGGCCATGGCGTTGCGCATCGGGCAGGCCTTCCAGGGCGCGACGGCGTGGCATCTGCGAGCGCCGACGGGGTTTTGAGGGGGGGGCATCGTTCCTCTTTCCGGACGTTGGTCAGAGCGGCGCGTGTCCGCCCCCGGCGGCCAGCGCGCATCCCCTCGCCCCGCGTGCGGGGAGAGGGCTTGGCCGACCTCGTCGTCGGCGAAGCGAGGCGGCAGCCGAAGGTGAGGGGGTGCCAACGGAGGAGCCTCGTCCGGCACCTGCCCCTCACCGTCGCTTCGGCTTCGCCTCCGCTTCCCGCAGGCACGACGAGTTCCCGCAGGCACGACGAGGTGCCTGCGGGCCTCTCCCCGCCTGCGGGGGGGGGTCGATCGGCCCGCCCCCCGAATTCCCCGCTCCCGTCGGCACTTGCCCGGGTCCCGACCGGAAAAGTCGCGCCGCCGTCGTATCCCGTTCAGGGTCGAGGCGTTAAGGCTTGGGCCTCGCCCGCCCCGGAGGACGGACCCGATGCCGCGTTTCCCGACTGCCCTGGCGCTCCTCGCGCTCCTCGCATCCGCGGCCCAGGCCGAGACCACCGCCCAGACGCCGGCCCCGGCGGCGCCCTCCGTCGCCGCCGACCCGGTGCGGCCCGACAAGCCGGCGCACAAGCCGTACCTGACCGGCGCGGGCGTTCCCGACACCGTCCAGATCCTGCCGGCGCCGCCGGCCAGCCACTCGACCCTGGAGGCCGCCGACCGCGCCGCCTTCAACGCGACGCGGGCGATGAAGGGCTCCGCACGGTGGGAGATGGCCGCCACCGACGTGGCCGAGGGCGCGGCCGCGATCCTGGAAACCTTCGCCTGCGTGCTCGGCACCCGCGTCGACCAGGCCCGCGTGCCGGCGGTGATCACCCTGTTCGAGCGCGCGCGCCTCGACATCGCCGCCGGCACCCGCGGGCCGAAGGTGCATTACCGGCGCCTGCGCCCCTTCGTCGGCAACGAGGCGCCGATCTGCGTGCAGCGGACCCAGGCGCTCGCCGACAGCTTCAGCTACCCGTCCGGCCACGCCACGCAAGGCTGGGCCTATGCCCTGATCATGGCCGCCCTGGTGCCCGAGAAGGCCACCGCGATCCTCGCCCGCGGCCGGGCCTACGGCGAGAGCCGCGTCGTCTGCGGCGTGCACTGGATGAGCGACGTCGCCGCCGGGCGCACCAACGGCTCGGTGATCTTCGCCGCGCTGGTGGGCGACGCAGGCTTCCGCGCCGACTTCGAACGGGCGCGGGTCGAGCTTTCCAAGGTGCTCGCGGGCGAGCGCAAGGCGCCGGACCAAGCCTTCTGCGCCCGTGAGTCCGAGGCGGTGAACGGCCCGGGCCTCGAGTTCTAGATCTGGTGTGCATGGGTCCATTCGCTGCAACCGCAGCGTGCTCGAGGTCGCCCATGCCGGCCTAGTCCGCCCGAATTACGAGGCGCAGTTCATTGCCGAGCCGTCCGTCGTCGTCGCGTCGCGGACGATCCAGGAGCAGGTCGGCACCTACGTACAGGACCAGGCCAGGATCGGCCGCCTGATCCTCACGCTGACCGGGCGCCACGACACCGTCGCCTCGCGCGTCGACGTGCCGTCGATGGCGACCACCTTCAAGGACGACCGGAACGCCTTCACCGGCCGCGCCGCCGCGAGCTATCTCCTAACCGACCAGTTCGTCCCCTACGTGAGCTACGCGACCTCGTTCGCGCGGCAGCTCGGCCTCGGCCGCAACAACGCGTCCTTCGCGCCGACCCAGGGCGAGCAGGTCGAGGGCGGCATCAAGTTTAACGTGCCGGGCACCAGCGTCTTCCTGAACACCGCCGTGTTCGACATCCGGCAGACCAACGTGCTGCGCCCCGACCCGGTGTCGCCGCTGATCTTCCAGGCGGCGGTGGGCGAGGTGCGCTCGCGCGGCGCCGAGATCGAGGCGGTGGACAAGTCGGCCCGGGCTTCAACGTCACCGCCGCCTACAGCCACGTCGACATCCGCACCACCAAGAGCCCCGGCAGCCCGGACACGGTGGGGCTCGCCCTGTCCGGCATCCCGGCCAACGCGGTGAAGGCGTTCGCGACCTACGCGATCCCGCCGGGCTTCGACCTCTTCGGCCTCATCTTCGGCGGCGGCGCGCGCTTCGCCGGAACCAGCCCGGCCAACGACGTGCCGGGCACCTTCCGGAACTCCACCGTGACGCTGTTCGACGCCGTGGCCGGCTACGACTTCGCCAAGCTCGACCCGCGGATCGCGGGCATGCGATTTCAGGCCAACGTCACCAACCTGCTCGACCGCAACGACCAGAGCTGCCAGGCGGGCTTCTGCTACCGCGGCCAGCCGCGCTAGGTCATCGCCAGCCTGATCTACCGCTGGTAGACGCCGACGCGGCGCGGCCCGAGACTAGGACCGCGCTCAGGCGACCTGCCGCGAATCCGGCTTCACCCGATACGTCTGCGCCGTGCCCTTCCGCGTGCGCTTGGCCGCGTAGAGCGCCGCGTCGGCGTGGCGCAGGACGGCGTCGCGGTCGTGCGACGCTTCGCTGGACCACGCGATGCCGACCGTTCCCGTCACGCGGGCGATGTGGCCCTGTCCATCCACGACGATCTCGAGGTCGTGCAGGAGGCGCCGCACCATCCGGTCCAGGTCCGTGCGAGCTAGGTTCTGGGGGACGACGACGGCGAATTCGTCGCCACCCAGGCGCGCCGGAAAATACCGCTCGTAGCCGGCTTTGCGCAGGCGCTCGGCGACGCGGCGCAGCACGGCGTCGCCCGCCGCATGCCCGAGGGCGTCGTTCACGCCCTTGAAGCCGTCGAGATCGATCAGGAGGACGCCGACGTCGCCGTCGGCGGCCCGCGCCTCGTGCAGCCGCGCATCGAGGACGCGGTGGAACTCGGCCCTGTTGGCCAGCTGCGTCAGGTCGTCGGTGCGGGCCTGGTGGCGGAGCCGCGTCTCCAGCCCGTGCCGCTCGGTGATGTTCTGGATCAAGCCGATGAGGGCGGCGGGCTTGCCCTTGGCCAGCTCGATCTCGCAGGAGCATCGCACGCGCCGGATGTTTCCCTTGGCGGTCACGAGGTCGGCCTCAAGCTCGAACGGCTCGCCGGTGTCCAGGGTGCGCATCACCGCGGCCCTGAACGCCGTGCGATCGGGCTCGGGGAAGGCCTCCATGACGTCGCCGTCCGGCTCGGCGCCGCCGACGGGCAGCTCGTGGATGGCGAAGACGCCGTCCGACCAGGACAGGGACCGCTTCTCGATGTCGTAGCGGTACGATCCCATGTCGGCCATGCGCTCGGCCCGTTTGAACTGGCGACGCTCGCGTTCCAGGCGTTCGACCGCCATCCGGTGCTCATCGGCCACCTCCGCGGCGCGGACGGCGAGGGTCCGGGCTTCGATCAGGGCTTCCGCGACGCAGGCCAGCTCGGTGAGGATGTCGAGGTCGGCAGGCGTCGGCGCGCGGGGCTGCTCGTCGAGGACGCAAAGCGTCCCGACCGTGACCCTTTCGCCGTCGGGGCGCCGGACGCGGACCGGGACGCCGGCGTAGTAGCGGATGTGCGGTGCGCGCGTGACGAACAGGCTCGTCGCGAAGCGCGGGTCGAGGGTGGTGTCGGCGACGATCAGTGGCGCTTCGGTCTCGAACACGATGGGACAGAACGCCTGGGCCCGCTGGGTCTCGGCCGCCAGGGGTCCGCAGCGCGCCTTGAACCACTGCCGCTCCGGGGCGACTAGGGTGATCGAGGACATGCCGGTTCCGAGCATGCGTTGGGCGAGCTTGGCGAGGGCGTCGAACTCGCGCTCGGGCGGCGTGTCGAGGAGGTCGATCTCGGCGAGCGCCTGTTGGCGCAACGCCTCGCGCTGTGTGTCCGACATAAGTCCCCTGAAGCCCATGCGCAGCCCCGCTCGGGCGGGGGTGCCGTCCCGTGGGATACGACGACAGGTTTAATCGAGCGTGACGTTACGCAACGTCCCATCGAATTCGGCGGTGCCGGAGGCGCCACCGCACCGGCAGCGTTCGTCGCGATGCCTGTTCGGCCCACCGCAAGGTTTCCGGCCTCGACGGCGCGCGGGCCGCCCCGAGCGGGTGCCCGTCGCCTTCAGCTCGCGAGGCGCATCCCTTGACGCCGCGCCTGGTCGAACGCCTGAAGGTCGAACGCCAACGCGATGATCTGGCTGCTCTTGAGACGGGCCGGCTCGATCGCGCTTCCGACCCCGTGCTGCAGGTAGACCTCCTCGACCTCCGGTGTCCGCATCGCGCCGCCCATCGTCCAGTTCGGGAACGAGCGCGTCGAGACGTTGCGGGCATCCGCGACGGTCGCACCGGTGTGCCGAGGGTCCCGCGCGATCCGGTTGTAGGTTTCGCCGACCTGCGTGCGATCCCCCTCGAGGATCTGGATGAACCAAGTCTTGTCGAAGATCAGGAAGCCGGTGATCCCGTCACGGCAGTTGTTGCGTTGCGAGGCCGAGACGATGTCGCGAAGGTTCGTCAGCATGGCGCGGTCGCCGCCCGGAACGGTGTTGCGGCTATAGTAAATGAGCTGGTGGATCATCACACTCTCGACTTCGACGGCGTCTATCTCAGTCCCCGGCGCAGACATCCTCGCGCCGGTTCGTATGCATAATGCAGCCGGCCGGGTTTGGTTGTGTTTGGATTGGGCAACGCTCTCGACGGGGATAACAAACCGCTAACGTTGATGCGGTTCATAAATCCTTCCTTCATTCGAACGCACCGCAGACCCTCCGGACTTCTTCAATGACCGCGATGGGCCGGCATGGGCATTTGCCGGAGCGATGGAGCGACCGCCGCAAACCGGGCCTGTGCCCGTGCCTGGTTCACCAATCCGGATCGATGATCCGGGTCCGGGACTGCGGGCGCGCTTTCGGTCTCGGCAGCGATGGCGTGGAGGCCGACATCCTCGACGCGCGAACCGGCGACGAGGGCGAAAGCTTTGGCCGCGATCGCAGCCGGCTTCGGACCGGTCGTTCGACGGCAGAGCCTGGAAATGGAAAAGCCCCGTTCGGTTGCAACCGGAGCGGGGCTTCCCAATGACGAGGGGACGGCGTGCATCCCCTCGTGATCCATGCGTGGCCCAGGATCGTTAACGAATGGTTACCGGCCTCGGAGGCCGACAGACGTCGGCATCGCGACACGCCATCCCGTGCCTGCGCGCGTGATCGATGGTACGGCGTTTCGTCGCCTCGACCGCGGAGCCGCGGATGCGGTCTCATGCGTGCATCGCCTTCGCGAAGCCGGACCGTCCGGGGCGACGCACGGGTCGGAAGGATCTGAGATGGCGCGGTGGCTCGACACACCGGAGCGGTATGGGCCCGTCAGCCGTGGATTCCACTGGCTCATGGCGGCGCTCTTCGCGTGGCAGTTCACAGGCGCCCTGCTCTATGTCGGCATCGGCGACACGGCGCTGACGCGCTTCGTCGGGAGCAGCCACTTCACCTTGGGCTTCACCCTGTTCGTTCTCGTGCTGCTGCGTGGGGCTTGGGGGTTGGCGAACCTGCGTCGGCGCCCCCCGCATCCGGGCCAGGCCGGGCGGGCGGCGGTGGCGGGCCATGCGCTGATCTACGCACTGATGGTGATCGTGCCGGGAATCTCGCTGCTGCGTCAGTACGGGTCAGGCAAGGGGTTCTCCCCCTACGGCATCCCGCTGATGCCGGTTCGCGACGAGAAGATCGCCTGGATGATGATCCCGGGCGACCTGTTCCACTATTGGCTCGGCTTCGTCCTCATGGCGGTCGTCCTCGGCCACGTCGTCATGTCGGTGCTGCACCGCGTGTTGTGGAAGGAAGACGTCCTGGCGCGGATGGCGTGACCGGGACGCCGGGGCCTCAGGCTCGTCCGCGATCCTGCCAGCCCTTCGCGCGGGCGGCCGCGCGCAGCGACGCCATCGACGGCTCGTACTTGGCCAGGAGCCGGGCCTGGGTCGCCGCGTCCAGCTTGGCCAAGCGGTCCGGGTCGGCGTTGTCCTCGTTGTCGGAGAGCTTCACGAGGATGGCGGGCAGCGAGGCATGCACGACGATGCCCGCGATGAAGTCGGGATACGGCGTCTTCGCAAGGTTCGACAGCGTGGTGACGCCGTGCACGACCCGCTCGGAGAAGCCCTCGGCCAAGAGGTGGTCGCCGTCGTAGGGCGTGTCCTCGATCACGTCGTGGAGCCAGGCGACCTGAAGCAGCTCGCACACGGTCTCGCTCGAAAGGATGCCGGGGAGGCCGGCGAGCTTCGCGCTGGCTCGGCCGACGACGCGCACGAGGTGGGTGACGTAGGGATCGCCCGCCTTGTCCGTCTGCGTGTCGTGGACGGCGCGGGCGAACGCTTCGGCGTCGCTCGCCGTCCTGCGTAGGGGGCGAAGGAGGAGGGGCCTGGTCATGGCGCCAACCCTACAAGCTTCGCGTCGAGGCTGGCTACGACGAGCGATGGCGACGATCGCACGGCCGTGACGGCGCTCGCCGAGCGCCGTCGGCATCGTATCGCGTGCCGAACGCATCTCGGCGATCGGCCGGCGTCAGGTTCGACGCACGCCGTACCGCTCGGCGAGATCGAGAAGGTGATGGCCGTGGATGGTGCGGTCCGCCCGGTTCACGACGACGGCCAGGAACAGGTCTCCGACATCCGTCCCGATCAGCACCTGATCGAACCGGCCGGCCGCGTCGCGGTAGACGCTGGTCACGTCGAGGATCTCCGTGGCGCGTCCCAGCGGCAGCGCGATCGCGTCGACGTAGGGCCAGACATCGACGACCGCCTCCGCGGTCGCCGTCATGTTCCGCATCGGAGCGGAAAAGCAGGTGGCGAATTCGTCGGCGGAGAGGAGGCGGGTCGCGGCCATCACCTGTTCACGCCTCGCGTCTCGGTGCGGCCCTGACCCTGCCACGTCCGAGCGAAGCGTGACCCGCGCCCTCCGCCCGCCCAACCCGCCGGCGACCGGTCACGAGCGGCTCGCGTTCGCGCGGACGCCGACCATGAAAGTCGCGGTGAAGGTCGTCACGACCTCGAACGGATCGATCGGGCCGCCATGCCCCTCGATCCGGTCGTCGAGCAGCAGGGTGGCGATCCCGTGCACCATCGACCACAGCGCCAGCGTCTCGGCGACGGCGGGCTCGGGCACGCCGGCCGTCAGCACCCCGGCCCGCACCATCGCGAACACCCCGTCGGCCGCCGCCTTCAGCTCGACGTACTGGGGCTTGGCGAGGTCCTTGCCCATCATCAGCCGGAACACCGCCGGCTCCGCCAGGGCGAAGCGCAGGTACATGTGACCGATCGCGGTCACGCGCGCGGTCGGATCCTCCGGGGCGATGGCCTCCTCGTAGAGCGCGCCGAGCCTCTGGAATCCGCCCGCCGCGATCTCGGCCAGCAGCGCCTCCCGGTTCGCGAAATGCCGGTAGGGCGCGTTGTGCGAGACGCCCAGCGCCCGCGCCACCTCGCGCAACCCGACCTCGGCGATGCCGCGCTCGACCAGGATGCGCTCGGCCTCGACGCGCAGTGCCGTCTTCAGGTCGCCGTGGTGATAGGCCGAGCCTTTTCCCAGTCCCCGCCGTTCCGCCATCCGCATCGGTCCCGAAATAGTCCGCCACTCATGTTGACGCCGCCAACTTACTCCATATGTTGGCGCCATCAACATGAAGACACCAAGGACCGACCCAGCGCAGAATTCAACCCCTCCCGGTGCCGCAGCGGAGGCCGTACGCCTGATCGCCGCGCAGAAGGCGGCGTTCCTCCTCGACATGAACCCGCCGCGCTCGATCCGCGTCGACCGGCTCAACCGCGTCGAGGCGATGCTGAACCAGCACGGCGCCGCGTTCGCCGCCGCGATCTCGGCGGACTTCGGCACCCGTCCGGACATCGTCACGGTCATGGCGGAGATCACCCCGGAGATCGCCGCGGTGCGGCACGCGCGCAAACGCCTCGCGCGCTGGTCGAAGCCCCGCAGCGTCGGCGTCGAGATGGCGTGGCGTCCCGGCACCGCGAAGGTGATTCCCCAGCCGCTCGGCGTCGTCGGCATCATCGCGCCCTGGAACTACCCGCTCCAGCTCGCCCTCGCCCCCCTTCGTCGCGGCGCTCGCCGCCGGCAACCGCGCCCTGATCAAGCCGTCCGAGCTGACGCCCCGCCTGAGCGCCCTGCTCAAGGCCAAGGTCGCCGAGTACTTCGACGCCGACGAGGTCGCGGTCGTGACGGGCGGCGCCGAGGGCGCCAGCGCCTTCTCGGCGCTCCCCTTCGACCACCTGCTGTTCACCGGCTCGACGCCGGTCGGCCGCAAGGTCGCCGAGGCGGCCGCGCGCAACCTGATGCCGGTGACGCTGGAGCTGGGCGGCAAGTCGCCGACGATCATCGATCCGTCGGCCGACCTGACGAAGACCGCCGAGCGCCTGACGTTCTCGAAGTTCCTCAACGCCGGCCAGACTTGCATCGCGCCCGACTACGCCCTGATGCCGCGCGCCATCCAGGCCGGTTTCGTCGAGGCGATGAAGGCGGCGATCGCCAAGCAGTACCCCACGGTCGCGGGCAACGCCGACGACAACACCATCGTCAGCGACCGCCATGCCGACCGCCTGCGCGGCCCGATCGAGGACGCCCGCATCAAGGGCGCGACGGTGGTCACCGTCGGGTCGGCGGGCGACGACCGACGCACCATCGCCCCGACGCTGATCCTCGACGCGACGCCCGCGATGGTGGTGATGCAGGAGGAGATCTTCGGGCCGATCCTGCCCCCATCGTCACCGCCGACACCCTGGAGGCGGCGCCGGCCTTCATCCATGCGCGCGACCGGCCGCTGGCGCTCTACTGGTTCGGCAACGACCGCGCCAAGCAGAAGACGGTGCTCGCCCAGACGATCTCCGGCGGCGTCTGCATCAACGACGCGATGGGCCACTACCTCCAGGAGAAGCTGCCCTTCGGCGGCGTCGGCGCCTCCGGCAGGGGCCACTACCACGGCGAGTACGGCTTCAAGACCTTCTCCAAGGAGAAGCCGGTCTTCGTGCAGTCGCGCTTCTCCGGCGCCTCGATGGTCTACCCGCCCTTCACCGGCTTCTCGCGCAGGTTCGTCAACGTCCTGCGGAAGATGGCCTGATCGATCTCGAAACACCCGACGCGGAGAGATGCAATGAAGGCCTACCTGACGAAGTGGGTGCCGCCCCGCGACGACTTCCTGCCCACCATCACCGAGCATGAGAAGGCGCTGTTCCAGCAGCACGGCGAATGGCAGGCGGACTTGCGTGAGCAGCGCCTGATCGTCGCCCAGGGCCGGTGATCGACCCGGCGGGTAGCTACGGCGTGGCGCTGTGGGAGGTCGCCGACGACGCCGACATCGCGGCGCTCACGGCCGACCTCACCGACGCCTCGGCCCTCGAGGCGGTCGCCGAACGCCTTCGGACTGGCGCCGCGATCGACATCCTGGTGAACAACGCGGGCTCGACCCTGCCCGGAGGCGTCGTCGGGGCCGACCTCGCGGCGATGGACCGCCTGCTCAGGCTCAACGTCACGGCTCCGACGATGCTGGCTTCGGTCGCCGCCACCGGCATGGCCGCGCGCGGCGCGGGCGCCATCGTCAACATCGCCTCGGCCCTGGCCTTCATCCCGGACCTGTTCCCCGGCATCTATTCCGCGACCAAGTCCTACCTGCTGACCTTCTCGCGCGGCCTGGCCGCCGAGGTCGGCCCGCGGGGCGTCTACGTTCAGGCCGTGGTGCCGGCCGCCACCCGGACGGAGCTGTGGGAGCATGCCGGCGCCGACGTGAACCGGATTCCCGGCGTCATGGACGTCGACGCCCTGGTCGACGCCGCCCTGGTCGGGTTCGACCGCAAGGAAGAGGTGACGATCCCGGCGATCCACGACCTGTCGGCCTGGGAGGCGCTGGAGCCCGCCCGCGGCGTGCTGGCGTCTGGCTTCCAACAATCCGAGCCGGCGCCCCGCTACCGCCCCTGACGACTGCCGGCCCGAGACCCGTCGGCGGCTCCGGCCGTCGACATCCCGGGCCGAAGGCCTATCCAACTCCCGCCGCAGACGAATCGTAAGGGAACCGTCGTAGGGTCGTGGCGCCGGGCCGTTCGCTCGCGCTAAAGAACTCCAGACGGTGTCGGACGGTGGCGGGCTGATGAGGCGGATGGCGGACACAACGATCGGGACCGCGGCGGCACGCGCCGCGATGCGGGCGGCCCGGCTCGCCTGCGTCGCGGGCTTGGCGCTGAACCTCTCGGCCTGCTTCCGCCCGCTCTACGGGCCGACGGCGTCGGGCGAATCGCTGCCGGCGCTGCTCGCCGGCATTCAGGTCGACGACATCGCGATGGCGCGCGACCAGGAGCGCATCGGGCACTACCTGCGCAGCGAGCTGATCTTCGCGCTCGACGGCTCCGGCCAGCCCGGGCCGAAGCGCTACCGGCTCAAGCTCCAAGGCAGCGAGTCGGTGCAGACGCCGATCGTCTCGACCACCACGGGCCGCGCCGAGGCCGGCACCATCGTCGGCGTGGTCAAGTACAGCCTGGAAAACCTCGACGGCACCAAGATCATCACCGAGGGCGTGGCGACCTCGACGGCCACCTACGACCGCTCGGTGCAGCGCTTCGCCTCCCTGCGCGCCGCCCGCGACGCCGAGATCCGCCTCGCCTCGGTCCTCGCCGACCAGATCAAGACCCGCCTCGCCTCGGTGCTCTCGGCCAAGCCGTGAAGTCGCTTCAGTCGGAGCGCTCAGCCCGGACGCCTCGGCGCACCGGAGACCTCGCGTGACCGCGGTCAAGGCCGGTGAGATCGAGGGGCTGCTGCGGCGCGGGCCGGACCCGCGCACGCCCGTGATCCTGCTGTTCGGCCCCGATACTGGGCTCGTCGCCGAGCGCGCCAAGCAGCTCGCCGAGGGCTTCGTCACCGATCCGGGCGACCCGTTCGCGCTGGTGCGGATCGACGGCGACGCACTCGCCGGCGATCCCGGCCGGCTGGTCGACGAGGCCGGCACCGTCGGGCTGTTCGGCGACAAGCGCGCGATCTGGGTGCGGCCGACGAGCCGCCCGATCGCGCCCGCGGTCGAGGCGCTGCTCAAGGGCGAGATCCAGGGCACGCGCATCGTGATCGAGGCCGGCGACCTGGCCAAGGCCGCCCCCTTGCGCACACTGTGCGAGAAGTCGGCCAAGGCGCTGGCGATCCCGTGCTACGCCGACGACGCCCGCGCGATCGCCGACCTGATCGACCGCACCCTGGAGGGCCGCGGCCTGCGCATCGACCGCGACGCCCGCACGCTGCTGGCCGAGAGCTTGGGCGGCGACCGCCGGGCGAGCCTCGCCGAGATCGAAAAGCTCGCGCTCTATGCAGCCGGCAAAGGAAGCGTCGGCCTCGACGACGTCGAGGCGGTGGTGAGCGATGTCGCCGGCAGCCAGCTCAACACCCTGATCGACGCCGCCTTCGTGGGCCAGGGCGACGTGGTGGAGCGCGACATCCGCCGCTTCCGGCACGAGGGCCTCGATCCGTCGGCGATGCTCGGCTCCGGCCTGCGCCACGCCCTGCAGCTGCTCGCCGTCCGAATCGAGGAGGGCGACAAGGCGCCGAGCCTGATGGTCGCGAGTTGGCGCGGCCTGCACTTCAAGCGCAAGGGCAGCATCGAGACCCAGCTCGCCCGCTGGAGCCCGAACGCCCTGCGCCAGGCGGTGCAGATCCTCCAGGAGGCGATCCTGGCCTGCCGCCGCTCCGATCCGGGGCTGGCCCACGCCCACGCCTCCTCCGCTCTGCTGCGGATCGCGACGCAGGCGGCGCGGCGGCGCTAGCAGCGCTGCTGCAGAAGTCTGGCGTGGCGCTCGATTTGGATCGTCAGGGCTGTTTTTCGAGATCAGCCCACCTCGACGCGGCTCGATCCGCCAGCTTCGATGGTACTCCAGGTCGCGGGCTGCGTCTCGGC
>NZ_VRVF01000079.1:0-20300 GCF_008040045.1 Methylobacterium sp. WL8
CGAGGAACAGGTTGCGCTCGATCGTGAACAGCCACGCTCGGAGGTCGCCGTCGCGGCGGCGCCCGGACCAAGCGGACAAGGCCCGCTCCAGGGTGTCCTGGACGAGGTCGTCCGCCGCCTCGCGGTCTCGCAACAGCGCGACGGCGTAGCGCCGCAGGGCCGGGATTTGCGGTTCGATCAGGGCGGCGATCTCGTCCAACGACGCTTCCCGGTCAGAGGGGGCCGATCAAGGCATTCACCGATCAAGGCTTGGCGATGTGCCACGCGCCATTGAGGAAGCCGTCGCCGTTGATGTCGCCGGGCTTGGTGTCCTTGGCAAAGGTGTAGAGCGGCTTGCCCTTGTAGGCCCACTGCATCGTGCCCTCATCCCGCGTCACCATCGTCCAGTCGCCGCTGGCGGCCGAGCCGGAGGCGGCCATCAGGGCCGGCCAGTTGATGGCGCAGGGGCCGTTGCACATCGACTTGCCGCCCTTGTCCTTGTCGAAGGTGTATAGGGTCATGCTCTTGGCATCGACGAGCGCCGGCCCCTTGGCGGTCTCGGCCGTCATGGCAGGCGCGGCGGCCTGGGCGGCCAAGGCGGAGAAGGCGACAGCCGCGAAGGCGGCGCGGATCAGCAGAGTGCGCATGGGTGAGGTCTCCCGCGGTCGAGCATGACCGCATCGGGAGGGATGCCGAAGAGGCGCCTCTATTCCACGCGTCTTCTCGACGACAGATCACGAAGGCGTGAACGGGCTCTCAGCCACATCCGCGGAATAAAGCCGCGCCCCAGGCATCCTTCCCATCGACACCGGATCAAAAGGAAGCCGCATGCGCGGAGCACTGGGATTTGCCGTGACGGCGGCGCTGATGGCGAGCGGCCTCGTCGGCGGCCGGATGATGATGCGCCCGACCTTGGCCGCCACCGAGCCAGCGGCAGCTCCGTCCGCGTCCTTCGACGCGATGATGGCGCAGTCGATGGCGCAGATGCATGCCGACATGATGGTCCCGCCCTCGGGCGACCCCGACCGCGACTTCGCCGCGATGATGATCCCGCACCACGAAGGCGCGATCGCGATGGCGAAGGCGGAGCTGCTCCACGGCAAGGATCCGGTCCTGCGCCGCCTCGCGCAGGGGATCGTCGTCGAGCAGGGCCAGGAGATCGATGTGATGCGCCGCGCGCTCGCCGATCGCTCCGCGATGCCGGGTCGGTCCGCCGGCGCCCCTCCCGTTCACCACCATGGCGCGGCACCTGCCGCCGAGATGCCTTCGGAGCACCGCCGATGAAGACCGCCCTGACCGTTCTCGCCCTTGTGCTGCTCTCCGGCTCGGCCTTCGCCGGGCAGGCTCCGGGCCCCACCACGGCGCCCGACGTGCCCATCAGCAGCAAAGACCGGTTCTACACCTCCGATCAGTTCTCCAATACGGTCTCGGTAATCGATCCCGCCGCCAACACCCTGCTCGGGGTGATCCGGCTCGGCGACCCGACGCCGATAAATCTGAGCCCGCTCTATCGCGGGCAGCTTCTGGTTCACGGCATGGGCTTCTCGCCGGACCACAGGACCCTGCTCGCGGTCTCGATCGGTTCGAACTCCGTGAGCTTCATCGACACGGCGACCAACGCGGTCCGCCACACCGCCTATGTCGGCCGCTCGCCGCACGAAGCCTTCTTCACGCCGGACGGCCGAGAGGTCTGGGTGAGCGTGCGCGGCGAGGACTATATCGCCGTGCTCGATGCCGCGACCGCCATGGAGACCCGCCGGATCACCGTACCGAACGGGCCGGGCATGACGATCTTCTCGCCGGACGGCACCTACGGTTACGTCTGCTCCAGCTTCAGCCCCGAGACCGTCGTCATCGACACCAAGACCCACGCCATCGTCGGCCGCGTGAAGCAGGAGAGCCCGTTCTGCCCCGACATCGCCGCCACGCCGGACGGCAAGCAGGTGTGGTTCACCCTCAAGGATGTCGGCCGGACCCAGGTGTTTTCGGCGCGTCCGCCATTCGCGCCGCTGAAGACGATCGAGACCGGGCCAATCACCAACCACGTCAACATCGTCTCGACCAAGGCCGGCCAGTTCGCCTATGTGACGATCGGCGGCCTGAACCAGGTCAAGGTGTTCCTCACCGACGATTTCTCCCAGCTCGCAACGATCCCGACCGGCGCCCTGCCGCACGGGCTCTGGCCCTCGGGCGACGGCACCCGCGTCTATGTCGGCCTGGAGAACGCCGACAAGGCCGCGGTGATCGACACCGCGTCGAACACGGTGATCGCCGAGGTGCCGATCGGGCAGGGTCCGCAGGGCGTCGCCTACGTCCCGAACGCCGTACCGGAGGGCGACGGAATGCAAAACCTGCAGCCGCTGGGGGTCGCAGGCCAGACCAGTGCGCTGTCGCTCGCGGGCAGCGACGGCAAGCCGGCGACGCAGGTCACCCTGTTCGACCAGGGCGTGCTGCAGACGCTGCAGGCCGCGATCACGGGACTGGCGCCGAAGATGCCGTTCGTGCTGGCGCTGTCCGCAGATCCGAAGGGCGCGACCGGCCTGGAGCCACTCGCCGCCTTCACCACCAACCCGGCCGGCGCGGCCATCGTCAACGCGATCGGCCCGATCCGGCAAGTCACCCGCAAGGACGCCGGCCCGAGCCGCCGTTACCTCGTGGTCGCGGCGGGCAAGCCCGGCAAACTCGGCGGCGTCGAGCAGGTGCAGATCACGGATTAATCGAGCGGTGTCGCCAGTCCGGAAGGGGAACATCTCAAACAATGCCTCCGTGACGCGAGCCCAGCCTCGATGTCTGCTTTCGAGAACAGCGTCAGCCTGCTTCTATGGCGTAGTTGGGTCGGGACCCGCCGGTCCGCTCTATGACCGGATCGGGTGGATTGGTGCCGGTCCGCTTCTTGGAGCCCAAGCCATGAAGCGGACCTTCGTTCGGGGAACGACTTTGGGCAGGTAGACTTCGGCAAAGTTTGGGTCGGGCGGTCAAACCAGTCGGGCGTCGCCATCGATGTGGAGGGTCTCGCCGTTCATGAAGCCGTTGCTCATGAGGAAGACGACAGCTGCGCCAGCCTCCTCCGCCGTGCCGAGACGACGCTGCGGTAGCTTCTCCCTGAGGGCGGCGACGTAGGCGTCACGATGAGCGCCCAGCGTACGGGAAAGAAGCGGTGTGTCCGTGGTGCCGGGTGAGAGCGTGCTAACGCGTATCGGCGCGAGTTCCAGCGCCAGGCCCCGGGCAAAAGCCTCCATCGCCGCCGAGGCGGCGGCGAGCACTGCCGTTCCCTGGGCACTCGGGCGATCCGCAAGTGCCCCCGAGATGAAGGTCACGGAGCCATCCGAAGCGAGGCGGTCACCGAGCGTCCATAGGGTATGGACTGCGGCCCAGATCCGCTCGTCGAAGGCGCGCTTCATGTATCTAACACGCACGAAGGTACTCTCGTCATCCTCGGGCGAGCAACGGACGCTGAGTGGCGGAGACGGGACACCATGGAGATCGCGGTCCTAACGGCTGCCACGGGCCTCGCAGGATCCCTGGTGGGGGCAGCTTCGTCGATGGTCACGACCTGGCTTACGCAGAACGGCCAGCGGAAGGCACAGTGGCAGGCGGGCGAGGTTGCGAAGCGCGAGGCTTTGTACGACGAGTTCATCGCGGAAGCATCGAAATGCCTCGCGGACGCCCTGACCCACGATCCGGATGGACCGGAGGTGGTCGTCGGCCTGTTCGCCATCATAGGCAGGATGCGCCTGCGGTCTTCCAGGCCCGTGGTCGAGGCGGCCGAGCGTCTGACGGGCTTCGTCGTAGAGACTTACCACGCACCGAACCTGACCTTCGCGGAGATCCGGGCGACCTTCATGCGCGGGGACGCGCCCGATCCGCTCGCGGACTTCGGGGAGGCATGCCGTCGGGAGCTTCAGGACTTGCGGGGATAGCCATCGGGAAACCGCGACCGACGCCATCGGATCGAGGGGCCGGCAGGGATACAAAGGCGTCACGCCACTTGGAATTCGTCGCTACCGCGACTCGTCGACAGGCTGCCTTACGTGGCCAGCGGACCCCTAGCCGGGCACCCGAGGGATAGGGCCACGGTTGCGCACCAGACACGAAACTGGCGGTTCCGGGGATGGCGCCGATAACGCTCCCGCAGCGGACATCGGTCCTGTCGGCTTTTGCGGCCTGCACCACCGGACGTGATCATCAAGCGTCGTAACCCATCCAGGCCCGTGTCTCGGCGAGGATCTCGTCCGACAGCATTGGGTCGTCGACCGCACGCGCGAGGACGAGCGCACCGATCAGGGCAGCGTAGGTGCCGATGGCCTCGCGGCGTCGCTTGGCGGTGACGCCGGCGGGGAGCGCCTCGGTCATGCGATCGATCTGCGTTCGGATGCCGGTCGTCATAGCCGAACGCGCCGCCGGCGGCCGGTGACGGATATCGGCTGCCAGGGCCGCCATCGGGCACCCGTCCGCCGCATCGTCCCGATGCGCAGGCGATAGATACCTCGCGATGGCCCCTTCCAAGTCGCCGCCCCTTCCCGAGACCTCGGCCGTGGCATGGGCGATGGCATGCGCCATCAAGTCCTCCTTGGAGGCGAAGTGACCGTAGAAGCCGCCGTGCGTCAGGCCCGCAGCCTTCATCACCTCGGCGACCCCGACCGCGTCGAAGCCCTTCTCCCGAAACAGCCGGCTGGCCTCGGACAGGATGCGGTGGCGGTTCTCCCGCATCTGCTCCTGGGTCACACGCATTGCAAAAAATCTCCTTCGTTGCCGTTGACACTAATATGATCGCGATCATATTTCGCTTCAATCATGATTGCGATCATAAAAAACGCCACGTCATGCAAGGGATCGTACAATGTCGCGCAAACCCTCCGTCCTCGTCACCGGCGCCTCCACCGGGATCGGTGCGACCTACGCCGACCGCTTCGCCCGGCGCGGCCACGACCTCGTCCTCGTCGCCCGTGACAAGGCACGGATGGAGGAACTCGCCGGGCGCCTACGCGGCGAGTACGGCGTCGCCGTCGACGTCCTGCCGGCCGACCTTACCGTGCCGGACCAGGTCCGGGCCGTGGAGGCGCGCCTGTGCGACGACGACCGCATCGGCATCCTGATCAACAACGCAGGCGGCAACGTCGGCGGCAGCTTCATCGAGCAGGCCACCGACGACGTCGAGCGGATCGTGACCCTCAACGCGACGTCGCTGCTTCGGCTCTCCAGCGCGGTCGCGCCCCGCCTCGCCAAGGCCGGGACGGGCGCCATCGTCAACATCGGCTCCGTGGTCGGATTGGCCCCAGAGTTCGGCATGTCGGTCTACGGCGCGACCAAGGCCTTCGTCCTGTTCCTGTCCCAGGGCCTGAGCCACGAGCTGTCGCCCAAGGGGGTGTACGTGCAGGCAGTGCTGCCGGCGGCAACGCGCACCGAGATCTGGAGCCGCTCGGGAGCAGACCCGGCCACGTTGCCGCCGATGATGGAGGTCGGCGACCTCGTGGACGCCGCCCTGGTCGGGTTCGACCGCCGCGAGCCCGTGACCATCCCGCCGCTCCACGACGCCGGGCAGTGGGACGCCTTCCAGGCGGCGCGTCAGGCGATGATCCCGGGGTTCGCCCAGGTCCTCCCAGCACCGCGCTACGCTCCCGCCCCGTGAATCGTCGAAATCGCAAAAGTTTGGAGACCGTAGTCCCGTGAAGGCGTTCATTCTCGACCGATACAAGAAGAAGCAGCCGCTTCGGCTCGGCGACCTGCCGGAGCCAGCGATGGGGCCCGGTGACGTCCTGGTCGAGATCGCTGCGGCCGGGCTCAACGTCCTGGACGCCAAGATCCGCAACGGCGAGTTCAAGCTCCTCCTGCCGTATAAGCCGCCCTTCGTCCTCGGGCACGACCTTGCCGGGACCGTCGTCCGGACCGGGGCCAATGTCCGACGCTTCAAGGTGGGCGACGAAGTCTATGCCCGCCCGCGGGACGGTCGCATCGGCACCCTCGCCGAGCGCATCGCCGTCGACGAGGCGGACGTCGCGCTCAAGCCCAAAAACCTCTCGATGACCGAGGCGGCCTCCATTCCCCTCGTTGGCCTGACCGCATGGCAGGTCCTGGTCGAGCAGGCCAAGCTCAAACGGGGGGACAAGGTGCTGATCCACGCCGGCTCCGGTGGCGTCGGCACCTTCGCCATCCAACTCGCCAAGCACCTCGGCGCCACGGTCGCGACCACGGCGAGCGCGGGGAACGCCGACCTCGTCAGGAGCCTCGGGGCCGACATCGTCATCGACTACAAGCGCCAGGACTTCGAGAAGGTCCTGTCCGGCTACGACGTCGTCCTGAACAGCCTCGACGGCGACACGCTCCGGAAGTCGCTGGACGTGCTCAAGCCGGGTGGCAAGCTGATCTCGATTTCCGGGCCGCCGGACCCGACCTTCGCCAAGGCGCAGGGGCTGAACGTTGTCCTCGCGCTGGTCATGCGCGTGTTGAGCCTCGGCATCCGTCGCAAGGCCAAGGCGCGCGGCGTCGATTACGCGTTCCTGTTCATGCGGGCGAACGGGGCGCAACTCGCGCAGATCGCGGCCCTGATCGAGGCGGGAACCATCCGCCCGGTCGTGGACCGGGTGTTCCCGTTCGCGGCGACAGACGAGGCCCTGACCGACCTGGAGGCCGGCCGGTCCAAGGGCAAGGTCGTGGTCGAGATCCGATGACGGGAACACCTCACATGGACATGCCCATATCCCGCTTCGCCGATCTCGCGCGCAGGTGGGTCGACGCCCCGACCCGGAGCGTTGCGGCCGCCGGGACGACCTTCGCGTACCGGCAACTCGGGCCGGCATCCGGGGTACCGGTGATCCTGCTCAATCACTGGGGAGCGAACCTCGACAACTTCGACCCGCGCATCGTCGACGGGCTCGCCGCAGGTCGTCCGGTCATCGCGCTCGACTATCGCGGCATCGGTGCCTCGGGCGGCCAAGCACCACTTACGGTGGCTGAGATGGCGGCCGACACCGTTGCGACCATCCGGGCCCTCGTCCTGGATCGGGTCGACATCGTCGGCTTCTCGCTGGGAGGCTTCGTGGCGCAGGAGGTCGCGCTGCGGGAGCCTGCCCTCGTGCGCAGGCTGATCCTGGCCGGGACCGGACCTGCCGGTGGCACTGGCATCGATAAGGTCGGGTCGGTGTCGTGGCCGCTCATCGTGAAGGGGCTGCTGACCTTCCGGGATCCGAAGACGTACTTGTTCTTCACCGCTTCGGAAGCCAGTCGCCGTGCGGCGAAGGCGTTCCTGGGACGCCTGAAGGAGCGCACGTCGGATCGGGACCCGTCGGTCGGGATCGGGGCGTTCCGGAGGCAACTCAAGGCGATCCACGCCTGGGGTCGGCAGGGGCCACAGGACCTGGGCCGGATCGAGCGACCCGTCCTCGTCGTGAACGGAGACCGGGACATCATGGTGCCGAGCGCGAACTCCGCAGATATGGCGCGTCGCCTGCCGGACGCCGAACTCGTCATCTACGAGGATGCCGGCCACGGCGGCATCTTCCAGTACCACCAAGCTTTTACACCGAAGGCGGTCGCCTTCCTGGATGGCTGAACAAGGCACCGTCGATGGGGCGCGGGCCGTCGAATGGCTCCGCGCCCTCTGGTCGATACCGGATCCATCATACGTCCCAGACAAGGTAGCATCCGCATGATCCAGGACATCGCGGTTCGTCATCATGTCCATCTCAGCGACCGCAGCTACGACGCCGTGGTCGCGGCCTTCCGGGAAGCCGTCGGCTCGGTGGAGGAGGGGTTCGACCAAGCCGCGGCGGAGGTCACAAGCCGGGAGGGCTTCGAGGCCTTGGCCCATTCCCGAGAAGGCAGAAGCGGGTTCATGTCCTTCCTGCCGGTCGATCACGGCAAGTGGCTGCGTTGGGTCGGCATTGAGGGCAAGTGCGTGATGTTCGTGCTCGGCAACCCGCTGATCGCCCAGACGATGATGCGTCACAGCATGGCGGTCGGCCTCAACGTACCGGTCCGCTTGGCCATCTACGAGGATGCGGATGGCGGGACGCGGGTTGCCTACGACCTGCCCTCCAGCCTGATGAGCACGATCCATGACGGACGGGTCCATGACGCGGCCCTCAAGCTCGATGCCAAGCTAATCGCGCTCGCCGAGCAGATCTCCGGCGCCAAGGCCTGAAGGGGTCCCTTCGGACCCGGCATCGCTTGTGACGGCAAACGCGGTCCGAACCCTGATCGTATCCGGCCCGGGCACGACGAAGGTATCCGACGCGCTCGGCGCGTCCGGGAGCCAGTGCATCGTCTCGTGCATGCAACTTTCGGCAGCGCGTGACGACGAACTGAGGTGCTGGCTGTTTCACGAACCGGTCTTCGAAGCTCGCCTCCAGCGGTTGGCCGGCGGTGCAAAGGGCGGCATCCGCACCATCACGACGACCGACATGCCCTCCCGGCCTTACGGTCCGGCGGAGGTCAGAACCGGCGCAGGCCCATCCGGAGGTTCGCCCTGGCCACCTACGACCTCGCGGATGCCAGGACGCTGGTCATCAACCGCACCGCCGCCAGGCGCGCGTCGAACATGCGCTCGCACGAGCAGGGGAATGGGGAGGCGATCCGGTTCGCAACACGCCTCTGCGGCCGCTTCGTGCGATATGGCCTGCGCATGCAGGCCAGGCGATGCTTCCTTCATCACGTCTGCCCGTCACGCCTCATGCCCATGACATCGCCGAGCCAAGAGGGTGGACTTTCCGTGATGGCCGCGTCCGGGAATATGTCCGCCGGAGCTAGCGTAGGGTCAGCGCATCCAACCAGCCGTGGGACGCGGCATAGCGGATGATCTCCGCCCGCGTCCTCAGCCCGAGCTTCTCGGCGGCCCTGGCCTTGTAGGTCTCGACCGACTTCACGCTGACGTCGATCCGTCGGGCGATCTCCTTGTTGCTGAGACCCTGCGCAATGAGGCGTAGCGTCTCCGTCTCCCGTGGGCTGAGCGCCTCGCCACCGTCGCCTCCGGTACCCTTCGCCGATGTCGCGGGTTGCTGCATGGCGTGGCCCGCGACGGACGGGTCGAGGTAAACGCCACCCGCCGCCACCGCATGGACCGCCCTGAGGAGGTCCTCGGCCGCGGAGCGTTTCAGTAGGTAGCCCCTGGCGCCGGCCCTCAGCAGCGGCTGGACGTAGGCGGCGTCCTCGTGGACCGTGAGGACGAGGACCCTGGTCTCGGTGCACTCGGCGGTGACCCGCTCCGTCAGTTCGAGGCCGTTGAGGCCGGGCATCGACACGTCGACAACGGCGACCTCGGGCGAGACCGAGCGGATCAGGGGAAGCGCCTCGCCGCCGTTCGTGGCCTCGCCGACCAGTTCGATCTCGGGGTCGGCGTTCAGGAGCGCCCGGATGCCGGCGAGGACGATGGGATGGTCGTCGGCGAGGACGACGCGGATGCGGCCCATGGACAGGTCCTTCATGCGCAGGCGGCCTGCGGAACGGGGATGGCGATGA
This sequence comes from Methylobacterium sp. WL8, assembly GCF_008040045.1. NCBI lineage: Bacteria > Pseudomonadati > Pseudomonadota > Alphaproteobacteria > Hyphomicrobiales > Methylobacteriaceae > Methylobacterium > Methylobacterium sp. WL8. The sequence continues at coordinate 9,433 of NZ_VRVF01000079.1, forward strand.
ACAACGTCGTGCCGACCCCCGGAGAGGTTTCCAGCGTCAGCGCACCGCCGAGGAGCGACAGGCGCTCGCGGATGCCGGACAGGCCCAGGCGCGGCTTGGCCGGTGAACCGTCCTCCGTCATCCCGGGAACGACCTCGGGATCGAAACCGCCTCCGTCGTCCTCGACGATCACCCGCACCTCCTGCGGACGGTGCTCGACCGAGACGCTGACGGTGTCGGCCTCGGCGTGCTTCAGGACGTTGGTGAGCGCCTCCTGCACGATCCGATAGATCGCGGTCTCGGCGGCGGCGGACAAGCGGACGGGGTCGCCGAGGAACTCCAGGTCGGCGCGGACGCCATGGCGCCGCCCCCACTCCCGGAGCAGGGTGGCGAGGGCCTCGTGCAGGCCGAGATCGTCGAGGGCGGTCGGGCGCAGGTCGACGGCCGCGCGATGGATGTCGCGCCCGATCTCGCCGGCGAGCGATTGCAGCCATTGGACCTGCCGGGTCGCTTCCGGGGCGGCGACGCAGGATGCGAGCAGCCGTTCCAGGCCCTTCAGGCCGAGCGATAGGCCCGTGACGGTCTGGCCGACCTGGTCGTGGAGCTCGCGCGCGATGCGGCGCTGTTCATTCTCCTGCGCCTCGCCGAGGCGGCGGAGGAGTTCGAGGCGCTCCGCCTCGGCGCGCTTGCGCGGCTCGATGTCGGACACCACGCCGTAGACCAGGCCGGCCGCGGCGGCGTCACGCAGGCGGGGCGCGCGGCCGGCCAGGCGTACCCAGCGCGGCTCGGGACCCGTGCCGTCGACGCGGAATTCGACGTCGAAAGCCCCCCCGTCCGCCAGGCTCCAGCGCAGGTCGTCGGAGAGGCGGGCGCGGTCGTCCGGGTGGACCGTCCCGATCACCATGCCGACGTCGGCCTCCGTCTCGCCGCCCTCCGCGACGTCGGCCCTCCAACCGAGCAGTTGGGCCGCGCGCGGCGACCCCGTCACCTTACCCCGGACCGTATCCCATCGCAGCGTTCCGAGCTCGGCGGCATCGGCGGCGACGGCGCCCTGCTCCTCGCTCGACCTCAGCGCCAGGGAAAACCGCGCCCGCTCGCCGGCCCGTCTCTGCGCCATGTCGCGGCCCACCAGGCCGACCAGCGCGAGGGCGAGGCCGATGCTGAGGACACTGCCGCCGGCCAGGACGAGGTAGGAGCGCAGGACCGGGGCGTTCAGCGTCGCGGCCGGCATTCCGAAATGCACCGACCAGCCACCGGTGTCCTGCAGCGTGCGATAGACCACCTCGACGTTCGATCCCTCCAGGGTGGAGCCCGAGTAGAAGCCGTTGGGCGCGTGCCGGATCGCCGCCTGGAGTGCGGCGTCGGCGGGTTGCCCGAGTTCCTCCGCCTCGGCGCGGGTGCGGGCGATGGTGTTGCCGTCGGCATCGACGATGGTCCCGACCCAGCCATCCGGTGCGCCGGCGTCGCGCAGGATCGAGCTGACCGCGTCGTTGGCGAGTCCGACCGATAGGACGTAGCGGAGGTCGCCTTTCCTGATGACTGGGACCCGCAACGCGACGAGGCGCTTGCCCGAGACCGGCCCGACCGGGCCGATGCCGCCGACCACGGGGCGATGCGTCCCGACGACGGCGTCGAAGCTTCGGCGGTCGGCGGTGGGTCCGAGCTCGTCGTCGAGGGAGCGGAGCAGGTTGACGATCTGGACGCCGTCCGGCCTGGAAAGCTCGACGGTCTCCCACAGGGGCCGGGCCCGCTTGACCCGCTCGGCCTCGGCGTAGAAAGCGGCGAGGTCTGGCTTGTCGAGGGTGGAGGATGCCGCTTCCGCTTCGAGGACGCCGATCTGCGCTGCGATGTCGGAAGAGACGCGCTCGGCGACGCGGCTCGCGCTGGCCACCGCGGCACTGCGGGTGAGGTCGCGCTGCTGCTGCGCCATCGACGTGGCGACCCAGCCGCTGAGCAGGAGAACCGGAATGGCGGCCGCGAGCGCCAGCGCGACGACGGTGCGACCGTTGCCACGGCTGAGTTGCGCCTGATCCGCCCCGTCGGAACGGACTTTTCCCCGGATGGTCATGAATGCGACCCTCGGACGGCCCCTTCCATGGCGGAGGATGCCGCCGGTCCGACATGTCCGATCCTAAAGCCTATGCGCCCGACAGCCGAGACGCCCGGCACCGGTAGCCCGGTATCACCGAGACCCTTCATCCACCTCGATGTCCAAGGCCCCGCGGAACCGCGGTGACCCCGCGTCGTCCCCGAGGAGGCGTCGTCCCGAGGCTATGACTTGAAGGGTTTGACGGTCGCCTTCCGAGGCGAGCACGCCTTGCTCCAGGTACCTCAGGCGTTCGATCAGGTTCGGCGGTGGAATGCCGTCCTGATCGAGGCCGGCCTCCACCAGGGCGGTCACCACACGCTCCAGTCTGCCGAAGGTATGGCCTTCCAGCGACGACGGTTTCTTCCTGCCCATATAGCCCATGCATCGATATCCCGACCCTCGTCGGCATGGCTCCGGCAAGGGCGCCGACCCGGGCCCGCAGTGCACGGACGAGCCGACCCCACCGAGGGGCGCCTTAGGTCGCCGCCGAAAGTTCCGGGGCCGACGCGTCAGGCCGGAGCCCTGCGACCCGTACCATCACGCGCGGATGCGGCACCCTTGTGTCGAGGTCCCAGACCGATCCGTCAAAGCCCTCGTACCAGGCGCGGCGTTCGCGCGAGTCCCCGGGATAGGGGCATGCGTCCCTCGGGCGACCCATGGTTCGGGCGCGCGCGCCCTGCTTGATGACATCCATGATCATCGGCGCTTCCTCTCCGTCATCTCGAAAACCGTTCGACGGCATCGAGTAGCGCCCGGATCGACGGCACCGACAAGCTTGTTTCACGGCCCCTGCCGTTCTCTCCGACGCGTGTCAGGATCTTCCCGACACCCGCGGATGCGGAACGCGCTTGACCGTTGCCGATGGACCGTTGCGTTCCTTTCACCCGGCGAAGCGGCGGGGCGGGCCATGGATGGTTGGCCGCCCCGACCGCGAACGTCTCTCAGGAACTCTTCTTGTTGTACTTGAAGGCAGGCGCGTTCTTCAGCGTGTCCTTGTCGGTGTCGACCATGGCCTTGAGCGTGCCGTCGGCGCGGTGGAGGAAGACCGAAGCGGGATCGACCAGGATGTAGCGTTCGCCAATCCCGAGGAAGCCACCGACGCTGACGACGAGGCCGGAGACGGTCTTCCCGTTGTCGATGACCAGGTCTTCGATCTCGCCGACGGTCTCGTTCTGCTTGTTGTAGAGGTTCTTGCCGACGAGCTTCGAGGAGGTCACCTCGGCCGGCGTCGCGGTGACGAACCTGATTTTGGCGGTGGCCGTGTCTGCCATGGTCATGCCGCTCATTCCGCCCGTCGAAGTGGGCATCGCGGTGCCGGCCGCCGGGGCCTTCATCTGGCCGGTCTGGTCACTGGCAGGCTTCTGCATGGCCTTGTCCTGCGCGAGCGCGGGACCGGCAAGGAATGCGCTGGCGACGAGCGCGCTGACAACGATGTTCTTCATCCGGTTCTCCTCGATCTGGGAAAGCATCGGCACGGGGCCGACATCCGTCAGTCGAGGGCTTGGACCTGCCACGGGCGGCCCAAGCCCTCGACTCGCGTGCGGGGCTTAGTAGCCGCAGCCGAGGTACGGGCGGCCGTAGCCGTAGCGGACCGGGGCGTAACCGTATCCATAGCCGTAGCCGTAGCCGTAGCGGACCGGGGCGTAGCCGTATCCATAGCCGTAGCCGTAGGGACGGCCGTATCCGGCACCATAATAGGCCGGCCGGATCGCCGCGGCGGCGAGCCCGAGGCCGAGGCCGGTCGCGAGGCCGAAACCGCGATAGCCGCGACGGTAACCGTAGCGACCGTAGTGGCGCCCGTACCCGAAGCGGGCGTGCCGGAAGCCGAACCCGCGATAGCCGCCGAACCCATGTCGGTGCGAGCGGAAGCCGATGCCGCGGAAGCCGCCGTGATGCCCCCGGAAGCCACCGAACCCACGGTGGTGTCCATGGAAGCCGCCGTGATGTCCGTGGAAGCCATGCCCCCTGCCGAAGGGCCTCGCCTCGCTCGATGGGGCGAACAGGACGAGGCTCGATACCGCGGCGAGGGCGACTGCGATGCGTTTCATGGAGCGACTCTGGATGGGCCATGCCTGGCCGCGCGGTGGGAGGAAAGGCTCGACCGGCGTTCCGGCCTTGTCGAACGCGCCCGGAACGGGCCGGCGCAGCCTTTCCGGCTCACCTCGTCATCTGGGTCGCCGGAGGTGCCCCGATCAGTCAGAGAAGACCGCAACTCCGTCAGGGTAAACCTGACAGCCGCCTGGGCCCCCACCGAGTGCGGGTTGCAATCCATGCGGCGTCATACGAGGTCGCGGTCAGGGCGTGCCTCGGCGGCGGATCGGGGCTCACACGGCCGAGTGGCAGGGGTACGCATGAGGCAAGCGATGCGCCGAACGGCACGGCTGCTCCGCACGCTCCGGAGGCGGCCCGGCGGCGTCTCGCCATTCGGTGTTCCCAGTGCCGGACCGGCGCCGGCGGCCGAACACTCCGTCGAGGACTGGGCCCGTTACGGTGGAGGGCTCGACGCATCGGACCTCGCCCCCGACCAGAACCGCATCCGGTACCCCGCCCATGACATGCCGACGTGAGCTAGGTTCGGATGCCGGAAATTCCTGGCTTGAGGCGCCCTCGGCTTGCCGCAGGTGGCGACGCTGGCCTGGAGCTCTTCCGCGGCCGGCCAACGACAACCGGAGCGTTGCGCCGCCTGGGGCGATCCACGCGGTCGGGCTGGCCTTCCTCGGATGCGTCGTGGTGCTCTGCCTGATCCTGGCCCTGGCGACCTGATCGGGAACGCGGATCCGCCCGCATCACCGATGGACCGAGGGCGGTTTCGACCCACCGTGAAGATGTCGCCCACAAACCGAACGGGCAGTGAGCAGTCGACCATGGGGCGATGGTTTGCCTATGGGCCTTCCCCTCTCACGGATGGGCGCAGGCGACGGTCAGACGCGTCGATGGGACCTGTCATCCGGATGCACGCGTGCGAGCCAACCCCGGCCGCGGGCGTCGTCGCCCTCCTGCCCGATGACCGCCGTCCATTCGGCGCTCGTGTAAACGCATTGGCCGGCCGCGTCGGTAAGGAAGATCATCGAGTCGCCTCGCATCAGAATGGCCGCGGCGGATAGGTCGTGCTCCGTCCAACATCACCAAACCCTGGACGGTAGACGGCCACGAACTTGTCGCCGTGCCGTTTCCCTGGATCAAGCCTCACCGAGATCGTACGGGACCGAGGATGATCGAGCCCGGGGCGAAGGCTCTCGTACGGCCGGAAGCGATAGCGGACATCCTCGGGGTTCCGGTGGACGGGTCCCTGGCAGGACCCGTTCCGGGCAATCTTGCGGCAGCCGACGAATGCCTTCGCCCCCTGGCTATGCCCGAGGACCAAGGAAAGGAGCCGTCCTGTCGGCGACGCTCGCCCCATGGTCGTGCGGCCCGATGCCGGGACCACCCAAACCGCCGCGGCCGGCGGCTCGACGACGGCCGGGGCCGCCGGGATCGATCAGCATAGGCCCGGACGCCCATTCAATTGCGGCCGGGCCTACTCGTATCCGCTGCCCACCGACTGGACGGCGCGCCGATGCTGAGCGCTGAACGGTCCGCCCACCTCATGCCTTGACGCACGACGGTTCCGGCATTCGGGTCAGCAGGAGGGCGGCGGCGGACCCGATGGCGCTGGAGACGAGGAACGCCGCGGTGAACCCGCTGAGGTCGACGATGCTGCCGGCGAGCACGTTCGACAGGGCGATGGCGACGCCCTGGACGGTCGCGATGGCGCCCGAGGCGAGGTTGTACCGTCTCTTGTCCTCCATGAAGTCGGCGATCATCAGCGGCTTGATCGCGCTGTAGAGGCCGGTGCTCACGCCCTCCAGGGACTGGACCGCGAACAGCCAGATCGCGTCGTCGGACACCGTGTAGAGCAGTGCCCGGACCGGCAGCATCGCGAAGGCGAACAGAATGATGGGCTTGCGCCCCCAGCCGTCTGCGAAACGCCCGACCATGATGGCCATGGGGAGCATCACGACCTGGGCCGCGATGATGGTCGTCGAGGTGATCGCGGCCGACCAGTCCTCGTGCGCCAAGGAGATCTTCTGGGCGACGAGCGAGGCCATCGGCCCGTTCGCCAGCTGAAACAGGAAGATCGACGCGGCGAAGATCAGGAGGGGGCGGTTGGCGAGGAGCACCTTGAGTGCGGAGCCGCTTTTCGCCTTGGGCTTCACCTCCTCGGCGAGCTCCTGACCGACGATGTCGCGCGGGATGGAGAGCACGGCCGCCGCCGCCAGCAGCGATAGGGCGGGTACCAGGAAGAATACGGCCCGATCCGGGAAGCCGTAGCCCACCAGGGCGATCAGGACGGCGATGCAGACGTTGCCGCCCCGGTACCAGGCACTGTTCCGGCCCATCCGGCGGGACAGGCGCGCCTTCGGAAAGATGCCGAGGGTGAGGCCGGCGATGGTCGGGGTGAAGCTGCTGCCCGCCGCGGTCAGCACCGTGAACGCCACCAGCACCGGCCAGAACTGCGGCCAGATCGCGATCACCGCGGCCCCGGCCGACGCTGCCAGCAACGCGGCCACGATGGCCATGCGCTTATCGCGCGCGCGGTCGATGACGGCACCGAGGGGCGCCTGCAGGCCGACGCCGATGAGACCCGCAATGGTGGTCACCAACCCGACCGTCGTCGCGCTCCATTCCCGATGCACGAGCAGGAAGACGTTGAGGTAGGGCCGGAGTCCGCCGTTGACGTCGACAAGGGTCAGGTTGAGGAGGTCGAACTTGCGCGGGTGCAGGTCCCGCGCTTCCCCGGCTCCGTCCGCCGGACCTGGCCGTTCCGCTCTCCCATTCATGCTCTCATGACGCCTGTTCCCGTATCGACGTGACGGGAAGTGACGCGCCTGCACCGATTGCGTTCCCTAGGCGCCGGCCCCATCCGCCCGTTGGGACAGGGAAGGCATCGTAAGATCTCAATTGACCGCCGACCGTCCCTCGGGATCTTGACCGGATGGGAGCAAGCCGATCCTTTCGTTGAGGAACGGCAGAATCGATATGGACGTGGCGAGGCCGGGTGAAGGCAGGCGGTCCGCCCGGCGTCTCCCTACGTCGATCAGTGGGCCAGCTTCAGTGTCGCGACCCCAGCGACGATCAAGGCCACACCGGCGTAGCACGCCGGGGAATGAGTGCCTCCGCAGCGGGATCGGCCTTGGCATGCCGTTCCGGACCCGGAGCCGCCACGCCCGCCCCCGCCCGGTTCGAGGACCGGGCGAAGGTCTTTCAGCATCGAGGTTCCCGGTCGGCAAACGACCGGAACGTCGGCGTTAGCGACGGCAGCGACCGCCCGGTCCACGGTAGAGACCGGGCGGGCAACCACGCGGCGCGCCCGTGATGGCCCGCCGCATGGCGCCGCGCGGTCCGCGGTTCAAGCGGCAGCCCCCGAACGGACCGCGATGGGCACCGAAGCCGCAACCGGCGCGGACCTGGACGGTGGGAGCGTCCACGCCGAGACCGCCGGCCGGCATGGGAAGGGCCTGGGCCCCGCCTGCCATCAGCAGGGTCGCGAACCCGCCGACGATGAGACCTGTGAGCTTCATTCTGATTCTTTCGTTGTGGCTGGCACAGCGCGTAGGCCGTGCCCTGGGAAAGACCGCTATCCGAACCCCGATCCCGGGCATTCGGTTCACTTGGCGCGGCAGGGCCGCTCCGCACGGACGACGCGACCGTCGTGGTCGGCGTCGAGCCGGGCGAACCGCTTGGAAGACGTTGCGTCGATCTCCTCGGCGGTGAGGAAGCCATCGCCGTCCGCGTCGATGGCCCGGAACCGCCCGGCAGGGTCGTAAGGCCCCTTGCCGGGACGAGCGTCCCACCAGGCCGCCCATTCCGCCCGGCTGACGCGCCCGTCGTGATCGGCATCGGCCCGCATGATCCGTGTGCGGTTGCGCGAAAGGAACGTCGACAGGTCCATGCCGACGGCCCCAGCACCCTTCGGCGGGTCGGTGCCCTCAGGCGTCTGGGCGGATGCGGACGTAACCGCCAGGAGCGTGCACAGGGTCAGGCAGGCGATAGCCTTCGTCATGATCGCACCTCTTGCGTCACCGGGTCGTCCCGCGGCCGCGCCGGATGGCACGGCCCCTAGCCTCGACAGGGTCACCAACGGTGATGCCAGCCGTGGTGGCCCCAACCGCGATGGCCCCACCCGCGATGGCCCCAGCCGACATGCCGGTAGCCACCCCAGCGAGGACCGCCCCAACCGAACCGTCGCGGTCCGTAGAAGGCGGGCCGGAAGGCGTAGGGCCGGTAGAACACCCTTGGTCCGAGGTTGGGCCGGCAGTACCCGTAGAACCCGCGGTGGCCCCCGAGGCCGCAGCCGTCCCGGGCCTCGGCCGTGCCGGCGGTGGCCAACGGCGCCGCCAGACCGGCCGCCAGCAGGGCCGCGGGCAGGAGCCGCCTCAACAGGGTCGGCGCGCGTACCGCTTCCTTCGTCATCGCTTCGTCTCCCAATGCGGTGTTTCGACTGCCCGCACCTTGCCGCCGGCCTGTCGCAGGAATTTGCCGGGAAACCCCATTTTCGTCGCGAGCCGTCGCGGGTTCGAAGGTCCCGATACATCTCGCGACAGAATCCCCCGGGAGGCGGACGCCGCCGCGCGTTAGGGTCCAGTACGAAAGGTTCGCGACATGGACGACGCACACATCATGGTGGTGGACGACCATCGCGACATCCGCGATCCGCTCGCGGCCTACCTGAGGAAGCACGAGCTCCGGGTCACCGTCGCCGCGGACGCGGCGGCCGCTCGCGTCGTCCTGGCGGGAAGTGCCATCGACCTCGTGCTCCTCGACATCATGATGCCGGGAGAGGACGGCCTGTCGGTCTGCGGCCATATCCGGGAGGCCTACGACACGCCCGTCATCCTCCTCACCGCCCTGGCGGAGGGGACCGACCGGATCGTCGGTCTGGAGATCGGGGCCGACGACTACGTCACTAAGCCGTTCGAGCCGCGCGAGCTCCTCGCCCGCATCAAGAACCTCCTCCGGCGCACGCGCGCGCTGCCCCGCACCCGGGACGAGGCCGACGGACGCAAGCTGGCGTTCGACCGTTGGACGCTGGACACCGACCGGCGCGAATTCGTCGACGACGCCGGCACCCCTGTCGCGCTCAGCACGGCTGAGTTCCGCCTGCTAACTGCGTTGACCCGGCATCCGCGGGTGGTGCTGTCCCGTGACCAACTCCTCGACCTGACCAGCGGCCGGACCGCCGACGCGTTCGACCACAGCATCGACAACCAGGTCAGCCGCCTCCGACGCAAGCTGGAGCGCGACCCGGCCAATCCGGGTCTCCTCAAGACCGTCTGGGGCGGCGGCTACGTCCTGCCGGCCGAGGTGAGGACGGTGCCTTGAGGCTGGTGCCGCACTCGCTCGGCGGCCGTCTCGCGCTCCTCTTGGTGCTCGCCGTCGTAGGCGCCCAGGGCGTGGCCTTCGCGATGTTCGCTCACGAGTCGTCGCGGGTCGGCCGGGCGGCGGCCCGGACCCAGGTGGTCGACCGCATCGCCACGCTGGTCCGCCTGCTCGACGCGGTCCAGCCCGACACCGTCCCGAGCGTGGTCGCGGCCTACGGTTCCCCCCGCCACCGCTTCACCATTGATGCCGGCAGCCTCGTCCCAGAAGGCGCGATGGGAGCCGACGAGACGCGCCTTGCACGGCGGATCGACCGACGCATGAAGGACGACGCGAGCCAGGCGCGGATCGCCCTTGTCGAGCGCGACGTCGGGAACAATGCCCCCCCCGGGCCGCCTGTCGGACAGGAACCAGGCCCTGCGGGTCTCCGTCCGGCTCGACGACGGGCGCTGGCTCAACGCCGAGGCTCCGCTCGCGTCGCGTACCCCGCCGTGGATGCGGATCGCGCTCATCCAGGTCCTGGCCAGCGTGGTCGCCGTGCTCGTGGTCGTCGCCGTCGCCAGACGCGGGATCGTCGGTCCGGTGGCGGACCTCGCCAGGGCCGCGGAGATGGCCGGTCGGGGCGCAGCGTTCGAGCCCCTGGCGGAATGCGGCCCGCGCGAGTTGCGGATCATGACGGCGGCATTCAACCGGATGCAGGAGCGCTCGCGGGCCTTCGTCGCCGACCGCACCCGGATGCTGGCCGCCATCAGCCACGACCTGCGCACCCCCATCGCCTCGCTCTGGCTCCGGGCCGAGATGGTCGAGGACGGCGAACTGAGGGACGCGATGGTCCGCACGATCTCGGACATGAAGCGGATGGTCGACGCGACCCTGGCGTTCGCCCGGGACGATGCGCTCTCCCAGGACAGCGGCCCGTTGGACCTCGCCGAGATGGTCCGGGCCCTTGCGGACGACCACGTGGTCCTGGGACAGGACGTAACCGTCGCGTCGCCGGCCGACCTTCCGTTCCATGGCCGGCGGATGGCGCTGCGTCGGGCCCTCGACAACCTCGTCGAGAACGCCGTCCGCTACGGCGACAGGGCGCGGATCACCCTTGAGCGGGGCGGTGACGGCATCTGTATCCTCGTCGACGACGACGGGCCGGGGATACCCGATGATCGGATCGAGGAGATGTTCGCACCCTTCGCGCGGCTGGAGGGTTCGCGTAACGCGGACACGGGCGGGACCGGTCTCGGCCTCACCATCGCACGGTCGGCGATCCGCGCGCATGGCGGCGACGTGGCGCTGGTCAACCGGGCCGGCGGTGGCCTGAGAGTCTGTCCGGCATCATAATGTTTTCTGACAGAGCTTTCGGGTCATGAGGCGGATGGAGGCCAAGAGGACGAACGCTCGCCCTTTCCGGCTTTTGCATTCCCAATCCTTCGCGAGACGGCGGCAG
>NZ_VRVF01000007.1:0-116942 GCF_008040045.1 Methylobacterium sp. WL8
GTGCTGGCGGACCGGAACCAGGACCCGCTCACGATCCGGCGTCCGACACTGGGTGCGAGACATCATGCGCCTCCCCGTAGACGCCCCCGCACCCTCAACGCTCAAACAGCCAATTCTGCCGTCCTAGAAAAAAAGGCCGGCGCTTGGTGGCGCCGGCCTTTTCTCGGAGCGGCGACATCCACCTTTCGGCCGACGTCCCGTTTTATTGGTCGGAGTAGCAGGACTTGAACCTGCGACCCCCTGTCCCCCAGACAGGTGCGCTACCGGGCTGCGCTATACTCCGTCACGTCCGCTCCGTCGGGCCGTTCGAGCACCGACACCCCGAAGGGTCCGCGGGTCTTAGCTTTCCGCTCCGGGGCACGCAAGCCCCGTTCCTGCGCTTCGCCGAAACAGCATGCTAGGCCGCAGCGGGCGCAGGCGAAGAAGCCTCTTGCGCGATGCCGGCCGGATCGGACACGACGCGGTGCAGCGCAGGGAGGTCGGCGGTGGCGGTCTATTTCACGAGCGACACCCATTTCGGCGATCCGCGCATCCTGCGGCTCGATCGCCGGCCCTTCGCCGACCTCGCGACGCACGACGCCGCGTTGATCGCGAACTGGAATCGGGTCGTCGGCGCCGACGATAGCGTCTGGCATCTCGGCGACTTCGCCCTCGGACCGCCGCGGGAGCGAGTCCACGCGATCCTCGCCGGCCTTCACGGCGTGAAGCACCTGATCGTCGGCAACAACGACGGCCCCGACACCCTCGACGCGCCGGGCTGGGCCTCGATCGCGCATTACGCGGAGATCGCGGTGGAGGGTCGCGGCTTGGTGCTGTGCCATTACGCCTTCCGGACCTGGAACGGCATCGGCCGCGGCGTGCTCAACCTGCACGGCCATTCCCACGGGCAGCTGCGCACTGCGCCCAAACAGTACGATGTCGGCGTTGACGCCCAGGGGTTCGTGCCGGTGGACCTTGCCGCGATCCTGATTTCGCGCCGCAGCCGCAGCGCAGCGAAAGCGGAACCATCGGTCTAGCTCCGCCGTTGTGCGCTCATACCGGCGGTTGAAAGACACCGGTCGAATACTTCGCCTCTTCCAGCGTACTGCTTACGTGATTGTCTTCACGGTGGCCCATGACCCGATCTGAGACACCGATGCTGGCCGTGTTCGGCCTGGTCCTCTCCCTCGCCCCGGCGTTCGCGGCGCCGGCGTGCCTCGAGGCTCGCGCCAAGATCGACGAGGCTTCGGCCCTTCGCTACCAGGCGAGGCAGGAAGCCCGGCTCGGAAACCACGACCGCGTCTGCGACACGCTCGACGAGGTCGGCGACCGCTACAACGACGCCCGCGACGGCTTCGAGGATTGCGGCGCCGGCGTTGTCGCGATCGATCTTCGCACCGAGTTGCGAAACCTTCGCATCGCCAAACGCGTAAACCGCTGCGACTGACCGGGTGCGCGCCCGCACCGCAAAGCCTCTTCGTTCCCACCATCGTCACATCGAGCGCGACGCTGCACGTCGCCGACAGGGCCAGCCGCCATGACCACCGAGACCCAGACCGTTGCCGTCCCGACCGGTCCCTCCTTCGCCGCCGCGCTCTGCGGGTTCCTGAGCACCACCGCCGCGACGACCATGCTCATGTTCCTGCTGAGCAGCGTCTGAGCCGGACGGACATGCTCAAGGCGCGACGGACCAGAACCGGCGCCGATTGAAGAGCATCTCCTGCGTGCCGATGGTCGGCGCGGCCGCCACGGGCGGCGGGCATGCCGGCTCCGCCCGTGGCGGAGCCGCCATCAGGGTCATCGGCGTGGCGGGGAACAGGCCAAGCCGCTGCTGGATGTCCGGGTTGCGTGCGCCGGCGATCGCGGCGATGCCGACGATCAACGCCCCGGCCACAGCTCCCAGAACGAAGTTCATCATCCCACACGATTCCCGCGGTCCGACCCACCCACGGCCCGCACGCCGCGTGTGATCGCGCAAGCCGGCGGCATTGCGGCGGGATCGGCCGTCGTCTCTTGGCAGCGATCACTCCATGCGCCGATCGGCCCCTGGATGAACACCTCACGCGGAGGTGGTGCCCCTTCCGTCATGGCACTGGCCACGCCATATTTCTCCCATGGCAATACCGAAGAAGCCCCGGCACGTCTCAGCGACCGGAAAGGCCGACCGGCCGGACGTTCAGCCGCTCGACCCGTTCCTGGCGCAGCTGCTGAGTCCCGCCCTCGCCCGCAAGCCCCAGATCCAGTCCGAGCGGCAGGCGGAGCTTCCGCGGCCGGGCCAGCGCAAGCCAGCCAAGGCGAAGCCGGCTCCGAAGACTGAAGCGAGAGAACCCACCGGCTTCGGCGAAGCGCCGCAGCGCGGCTTCACCACCGCACCCGGTGCCGAGATCGATCCGGCTCTTGCGCAGGCGCTCGGCCTGACCCCGCCCGAAGACGGGCCGGCGCCGGAAGGCGCACCGGACCAATCATCGCTGGCCTCCGACGGCGTCTCGGCGACGGTGGATGCCCTGCAGCGGTTGCTCGAAGAGGGCAACCCGCTGTTCAAGAACGGGGAGACTTGGGTTCCGCACCGGCCGGACCGGCCGGCGAAGTCCGAGGGCGGCAAGCCGTTCCGCCTCGAATCCGAGTTCACGCCGGCGGGCGACCAGCCCACCGCCATCGCCGAGCTCGTGAAGGGCGTGAAAGCCAATGAGCGCGACCAGGTGCTGCTCGGCGTGACCGGCTCGGGCAAGACCTTCACGATGGCGAAGATCATCGAGGAGACTCAGCGACCGGCCCTGATCCTCGCGCCGAACAAGACGCTGGCGGCGCAGCTTTACGGCGAGTTCAAGAGCTTCTTCCCCGACAACGCAGTGGAATATTTCGTCTCCTACTACGACTACTACCAGCCCGAGGCCTACGTGCCGCGCTCGGACACCTTCATCGAGAAGGAATCGTCGATCAACGAGCAGATCGACCGGATGCGGCACTCGGCGACCCGGGCGCTGCTCGAGCGCGACGACGTCATAATCGTCGCGTCGGTCTCGTGCATCTACGGCATCGGCTCGGTCGAGACCTACACGGCGATGTCGTTCACGGTGACGTTGGGCGAGAAGATCGAGCAGCGCCAGCTCGTCGCCGACCTCGTGGCGCTGCAGTACAAGCGCATCCAGTCAGACTTCGCCCGCGGCACCTTCAGGGTGCGCGGCGACGTGATCGAGCTGTGGCCGGCTCACTTGGAGGACCGCGGCTGGCGCATCGGCCTGTTCGGCGACGAGATCGAGGGGATCGTCGAGTTCGACCCGCTCACAGGCAAGAAGATCAACGAGCTGAAGTTCGTGAAGGTCTACGCCAACTCGCACTACGTCACGCCGCGACCGACGCTGCAGCAGGCGATCAAGGGGATCAAGAACGAGCTCAACGGCCGCGTCGAGGAGCTGACCAAGATGGGCCGTCTGATCGAGGCCCAGCGCATCGAGCAGCGCTGCACATTCGACATCGAGATGATCGAGGCGACGGGCGCCTGCAACGGCATCGAGAACTATTCGCGCTACCTCACCGGCCGCAAGCCCGGCGAGCCGCCGCCGACCCTGTTCGAGTACCTGCCCGACAACGCGTTGGTCTTCGCCGACGAGAGCCACGTCACCGTTCCGCAGATCGGCGGCATGTACCGGGGTGACTTCCGCCGGAAGGCGACGCTCGCCGAATACGGCTTCCGCCTGCCCTCCTGCCTCGACAACCGTCCGCTGCGATTCGAGGAATGGGACGCGATGCGGCCGCAGACGGTCAACGTCTCAGCCACGCCCGGCAAGTGGGAAATGGAGCAGACCGGCGGCGTCTTCGCCGAGCAGGTGATCCGCCCCACCGGCCTCGTCGACCCGGTGATCGAAATCCGCCCGGCGCGGAGCCAGGTCGACGACCTGCTCGGCGAGGTGCGCGAGGTTGCGCTCGCTGGCTACCGCACCCTCGTCACCACGCTGACCAAGCGCATGGCCGAGGACCTGACCGAGTACCTACACGAGAACTCGGTTCGCGTGCGCTACATGCACTCCGACATCGACACGCTGGAGCGCATCGAGATCATCCGCGACCTGCGGCTCGGCGCCTTCGACGTGCTGATCGGCATCAACCTGCTGCGTGAGGGCCTCGACATCCCAGAATGCGCATTGGTCTGCATCCTCGATGCCGACAAGGAAGGCTTCCTGCGCTCCGAGACCTCGCTGGTGCAGACCATCGGCCGCGCCGCCCGCAACGCCGACGCGCGCTGCATCCTCTACGCCGACCACATCACCGGCTCGATGGAACGGGCGATGGCCGAGACCGAGCGCAGGCGGCAAAAGCAGCTCGCCTACAATCTCGAGCACGGCATCACGCCCCAGAGCGTGAAGCGCGGGATCAGCGACATCCTCAGCAGCGTGTTCGAGCGCGACCGCGTCCAGGTCGACACCGGGATGGCGGAGATCACCGTCGGCCACAACCTCAAGGCAGTGATGGCCGACCTGGAGAAGCGGATGCGCACCGCCGCCGCCGACCTCGACTTCGAGGAGGCCGCACGCCTGCGCGACGAGCTGAAGCGCCTCCAGGCGACGGAGCTGATGATCTCCGACGACCCGATGGCGCGGCAGGCCGACGTGGAGCGGGACGCCGGCAAGTACGGCCGCAGGGCGCCGCGCGGCTCCGGCACGCGCATTTCGAAGCCGACCCTGGACAACATGGGGCCGGGCACCGACCGCGAGCTGCCGGCGAACGCCGTCGCCTGGACCGAGCGGCCGAAGCCGCGCTCGACCCAGGGGCTCGGCGGCCAGAAGCCGAAATACAAGGGGGGCGGCGGCCGGCGCTGAACGCGCCGGTCGCAGGTCCGGACGCGACCTCGACAAGCCGATCGTTTTTAAGTGGAGGCTTGGGTCGGGCACCCGCGGCTGCATCCGATACACGCCTGCGGCCGACACGAAAAAAACAACCGCGGGTTGTATTTTCAAACTCTCGTTAAGCATTCGCGCTCAGGTTGCATGAGCCATGCAATGGGTCTCTCGCGTTGTGTTTTACGACGCGATGCAGCCTCCCGGCATGGGTCCCAGTCGGAGTGCTCCCATGTCTCGTCGCCAGAACCGCGCCTCCGCGCGTCCGTCCACGCTCGCGCAGGGTCGCGCCGCCCTTCGCCCGCACGACGTCATCGCGATTCCGATGCTGAGTGGGGTGCTTCTCCTGGGCACCTCCGGCTTGGCCCAGGCCCAGCTCCTGCGCGGAACGCTCGATACGGTGACCTCCGTGGTGAACGGAACCACCGGGAGCTTGGCGACCGTTGATGCAACGCTCGGTGGTGGTTCCCTCGCCACCGTCGGAGCGACCGTCGGTGGTGGCAGCGTCGCCAATGTCGGAGCCACCGTCGGCGGTAGCTCGGTCGCCGATGTCGGCGCAACGGTCGGCGGGGGAACCGTCGCAAGCGTCGGCGCCACAGTTGGTGGTGGACCAGTTGCTACTGTCGGCGCAACGGTCGGCGGCGGCACCCTGGTCGACGTGGGCGCGACCGTCGGCGGAGGAACTGTCGCAAGCGTCGGGGCGACGGTCGGCGGGGGCTCCATCGCCGGCGTCGGCGTGACCATCGGCGGCGGCACTGGAACCGGCACCGGCGGCACGGGGGGCGGAACCGCCTGCAATCCATGCACCGGTGGAGCGGGCACAGGCGGTGGCACTGGCACCGGCGCTGGCGGAACCGGCGCCGGCGGGACCTACGACCCCACCCGCGTCGCGTTGTTCGAGCTGCGGCTGTCGAACGTCGAGAAGCTGCCGATCCGCGGTAACAACACCAGCTCGTTCCCGCTTCCGGCCGCAGGCGGCGCGGACGCGCTCGCGGCCGGCTATGGTGCTTCCGCCGGGGGGGGCAGCGCGACGGCGCTCGGGACGCAGGCGAACGCCGCCGGCGACGGGTCGATCGCCATCGGCCGCAGCGCCTCGGCGACACAAGCCAACGCGATCGCCATCGGCCCCGGCGCCCGGACCACCCGCGCGAACCAGGTCGCGATCGGCAACGGCTCAAATACCTATACGCTCGGCGGGATCGGGTCGGCCCAGAGCGCTGCGGCCCAGTCCGGCGAGACGCGGTTCGTCACCTCGGACACCGCAGGAAACCTCGCCACCTCGGGCTACGGCCCTAGCACGATCGCCGGCCTCGGCTCCCGCCTCGACTCGGCGGAGGGGCGGCTCGGCGGAGTCGAGGCCCGCGTCGGCACCCTCGAATCGCGCACCAACGCCCTATCGCAGTATAGCACCGAGACGCGTCGCGAGGCCCGCCAGGGCGTCGCCACCGCGCTGGCGATGCCGACCGCCTCGATGCCCTCGGCACCCGGCCGCACCACTTGGGTGCTGAACAGCGCGACCTACCGCGGCGAGTGGGCCGGCGGCGCGGCGCTCTCTCACCGTCTGCCGACTGCGGTCCCGCTGGCGATCAACGTCGGCTACGCCTACGGCGGAGACGGCGGCCACGGGGTGCGAGCCGGTCTTGGCGGCGAATTCTGAGCGCCCGCGGCCCTGCCGTAATCAGCCCATCGCGCGCTTGATGAAGCGGTCGTCGAAAGTGGTCGCAAGGTCGATCTGCGCACTCTGCATCTCCGCGTCCAGCGTCCGCACCAGGTCGAGGACGCTGGTCATGCCCTCCTGGGTCGGGATGCCGGTGCGCGAGTAGCTTTCGAGCGACTTGCCCACCGCTTGGACGTAGAGCGCCCGGTCGCCGAACTGGTAGGTGGCGGGCACGAGGTCGGCGATCGCCTCGGGCGAGGCTGTGGCAAGCCACTTGAGCGCCTTGGCGAAAGCGTTGACCACCCGCTGCATCGCCGCCGGGTGGTGCTCGATCCAATCCTGCTTGGTGTAGACCACCGCCGCCGGGTTCGGTCCGCCGAAAAGGGCGCGGGTCCCGGCCTCGGTGCGGGTGTCGACGAGGATCTGGATGTCGCCGTCGGCCTCCAGCTTGGCGATGACCGGGTCGAGGTGGGCGATCGCGTCGATCTCGCCGCGCTTGATCGCGGCGACGGCGCCGGCCCCGCCGCCGATGCCGATGAGCGGCGCGTCGGTGGCCTTCAGCCCGGCCTTGATCATCGCGAACTGCACCGCGAGCGCCGTGGACGAGCCCGGCGCGGTCACGCCGACCTTCCGGCCCTTGAAGTCGGCGACGGACTTCACCGTGCCGGCGAGGTCCTTGCGCACGGCGATGACGATCGCCGGCAGGCGACCGAGTTCGCACACGGCGCGGACGTCCTGACCCTTGGCCTGCATGCGGATCGTGTGCTCGTAGGCCCCGGTGACGACGTCGACCGAGCCGCCGACCAGCGCCTGCAGCGAGCGGGCGCCACCGCCGAAATCGGAGATCTCGGCCTCGACGCCCTCCTCCGCGAAGTAGCCCTTCCGCTCGGCAACCGTCAGCGGCAGGTAGTAGAGCAGCGGCTTGCCGCCGACCCCGATCCGCACCTTCACGGTGTCGGCTTGCGCGTCCCTGCAAGCGGCGAGCACCGCGGCGGATCCGGCGAGGAATGAGCGGCGGTGCATCGCAAACGTCCTTTCAGTTCCGTCCCTGCGGGCCGCGCGGGCGCCAGGCCAGGAGGCGGTTCTCGGCCAGGGTGACGAGGGCGTCGATCAGGACGACGAACACGGTGAGGATCAACATCCCGGCGAAGACGCCCGTCACGTCGAACACGCTCTCGGCCTCGTGGATCTTGTAGCCGAGCCCGGCCGACGCGCCGAGATATTCGCCGACCACCGCCCCGACCAGCGCGAAGCCCACCGCGGTGTGGAGCGAGGAGAACATCCAGGTGAGCGCCGACGGCCAGTAGACGTGGCGCAGCAGCCCGCGCTCGCTCATCCCGAGCATGCGGGCGTTGTCGCGTACCATCGGGCTGACCTCGCGCACCCCCTGGTAGACGTTGAAGAACACGATGAAAAACACCAACGTGAACCCGAGGGCCACCTTGGACCAGATGCCGAGGCCGAACCACAGAGCGAAGATCGGTGCCAGCACCACCCGCGGCAGGGCGTTGGCCGCCTTGATGTAGGGGTCGAACACCGCGGCCAGCAACGCGTTGCGCGCGAACAGGAAGCCGAAGGCGATGCCGCCCGCAGCCCCGAACGCGAACGCCAGCACCGTCTCCTGCAGAGTGATCGCGATGTGGCCCCAGATCTCGGGCGACGTGATCTCGGTCCAGGTCCGCGCCAACACCGCGCCGGGAGTCGAGAAGAAGAACTGGATCTGCCGCGGCTGGCCGAGCACTGGGTAGAAGGTGAGCACGTGCCAAATCGCGAAGCCCGCTACCCCGACGAGGATCTGGAGCGCGAGCAGGCCGAAACGGTTCACCGGCGGGTCTCCGAAGGGTGAGGCGTCATGCCGGCCCGTTCGCGTAGGCGCGCGAGACCTCGACGCGCAGGCAAGACCAGATCCGCTGGTAGAGCGCGTGGAACTGCAGGTCGAGGCGGATCTCGGCGATGTCCCTCGGCCTAGTCAGGGCGACGGGGAAGTCGCCGACGACCCGCGCCGCCGGCCCGGCCGACAGCACCACGACCCGGTCCGCCAGGCCGATCGCCTCCTCCAGGTCGTGGGTGACGAACAGCACCGCCTTGCGGTCGGCGGCCCAGAGGTCGAGCAGCAGGTTACCCATGATCTGCCGGGTCTGCGCGTCGAGCGGCCCGAACGGCTCGTCCATCAGCAGGATCTCGGGGTCGCGGATCAGCACCTGAGCGAGGGCCACGCGCTTGCGCTGCCCCCCCGAGAGCGTGTGCGGATAGCGGTCGGCGAAGGTGGCGAGGCCGACGCGCCCGAGCCACTCGCCCGCCCCTGCGCGGGCCGCGGCGCGGGGGACGCCCTTCGGCTCGAGGGCGACGGCGACGTTGTCGAGCGCGGTCTTCCACGGCATCAGCGCATCGGACTGGAAAAGGTAGCCGGCCCGGCCGTTCAGGCCTCGCAGCGGCGCGCCGAACGCCGCGACGCGGCCGGACGCGGGCTTCAGCAAGCCGGCCGCGGCGTTAAGCAGGGTCGACTTGCCGGACCCGGTCGGGCCGACGACGGCGACGAACTCCCCGGGCGCGACCGCGAGGTCGATTCCCTCCACCGCGACGTAGCGCCGGCCGCCCTTCAGGGGGAACGCGATCGCGACGTCTTCGAAGTCGAGGGCGTTCGGTCTGCCGGTGGGCGAGAAGTCTCGATCGTCCACGCTCCCCTCCCCCGGCGCCCGCGCGGGATCCGGCAGGTCATCGGGTCTCGATAGAGGGGCCTAGGCGGCAGGCCAAGGGGTTGCGCTCTGACATCACTCGCAACCTTCCATGCCCCGCAGAGGGGAAGGGAAAGCGCCTGCGCTGCGGACGCCTCCTCAGCGCGCCCCGCGGTGCAGGTCGCCGTCGATCAGCAGTGCGCTCTTGTTGTCGAGGCGCGTGCGATAGACCTGCAGATTCTCCATCACCCGCTGGACGTAGTTGCGGGTCTCGGTGAACGGGATGCGTTCGACCCAGTCGATCGCGTCCACGTCGCCCTTGCGTGGGTCGCCGTAGGCGTCGATCCACTTCTTCACGTTGCCGCCGCCGGCATTGTACGAGGCGAAGGCGAGGATGTACGAGCCGCGCCAATCCTCCATCAGCTCGCCGAGATGAGCCTGGCCGAGGCGCGCGCTGTAGATCGCGTCGGTGCCGAGCCGCTCAGGATCGTAGGCCGCAGAGACCCGGCGGGCGGTTCGCTGGGCGGTGGCCGGCATCATCTGCATCAGGCCGCGGGCGCCGACGCCGGACTGGGCGCGGGGGTCGAACTGGCTCTCCTGGCGCGCGATGGCGAACACCATCGCCTTCTCGACCAGTGGCACCGAGCCGAACGCCTCGTAGGTCGGGATGCCGATGGTGGGGTAGGCGTGGGCGTCCAGCGGCAGCCCGCGCTGGACCGCGAG
The DNA here is from genome assembly GCF_008040045.1 of Methylobacterium sp. WL8. Taxonomy (NCBI): domain Bacteria; kingdom Pseudomonadati; phylum Pseudomonadota; class Alphaproteobacteria; order Hyphomicrobiales; family Methylobacteriaceae; genus Methylobacterium; species Methylobacterium sp. WL8. The sequence continues at coordinate 9,870 of NZ_VRVF01000007.1, forward strand.
CTTGCCGACGGCGACGAGGGCGCGGGCGTCCTTCATCTCGACGGCGAGGTCGCCGAGCGCCTGCACCTCGCGGGCATCCGTCAGGCGCTGCGCGGTGTCGATGTAGAGCGGCAGCGCCATCTCCTTCAGCGAAGCCGCCGCCAGCAGGCGCAGGGCACGGATGCAGAGCCGGTCGTCGAAGGCGGCGCGCGCAGGGCCGTCGAGATCGGCCGGCGCGCGGAGCGCGAGGCTTGTCTGGCCGAGCTTGGCCCGAGCGAGTTGCCCGTAATAGGCGATCGGCTGCAGCGCGGCGGTCTCATAGAATCCCTTGGCCGACTCGGCCTGCCCGAGGGCGTCCGCCGCCCGGCCCTGCCAGTAGGCGGCGCGGGCAATCGAGATCGGCGTCTCGGCGATGCCGGCGGCCAGCGCGAAGTGGCGGGCGGCGGCCTCGGGGTCGCCGCCGAAGCGCAGGGCGATCCAGCCGGCGTGGAACTCGGCCTCGATCCGCTTCTCCACCGTGCGGGCCGGGTTGGCGCTCGCCACCGCGTAGGCGGTCTTGGCGTCGCCGAGATCGATCAGCTTGCGCGCGACGATGCGGCGCTCGACCCACCACTCGTCGCCATCGACGAGCACGTCGAGGTTGCTCGGCGCGGTCGCCAGCACGGCGGCCGCCTCGGCCGGCTTGTCGGCCCGGCGCAGGAACTGGGCGCGGGACAGGATGTACGAGCTGTCGTTGCGCAGGGACGGCGGCACCGCGGCTAGCGCCGAGGCCGCTCCCGAGCTCTTGTCCTCGACGGCCCGTCGCGCCCGCACCAGGCTGGCGTAGGCGCCGCCCGCGTAGGTCGCGGCCCGGCCGGCCGCCTCCCAGTCCTCCTTCAGCAGCGCGCGCTCCATGCGGTAGCGGTGGTCGATGCGGGTGAGCACGCCGGGGAAGGCGTCGGCGACCTTGCCTTCGAGCGAACGGCCGAAGGTCTCGGAGCGCCACAGGTCGCGCACGAGGTCGGCGGCGTCCCCGTCGAGGCCGTCCGCCTTGAAGGCGAGCGCCAGGGCGAACTTGCCGGGCGCGCTCGCCGGCCGGGAGGCGCCGAAGAAGGCGCGCACCGTCGCCGGGTTCTTGCGCTCGGAGAGCAGGGCCTCCTCGGCGCGACGCCGCAGCAGCGGGCCGGCTGGCCAATCCGGGTTGGCGCGGGTGAAGGCGACGGTGCGCTCGAAGCCGATGCCCGCGCCGGCGCGGATCGCGACCCATTCGAGTAGTGCCTTGGCGGCGGGGTCCGAGAAGCCGTCGCGCAGGCGGTCGCCGTCCGCGACTTTGCCCTTGCGGTAGAAGTCGATCGCCTGGCGCAGCTGGGCGACGTCGGTGTCGCCGACCCGCGCGATCGGGCCGAGGCCCGGCACCTCCGGCACGGGGGCGGCCGGCGTCACGGTGGCGTCCGGCAGCGGGAAGGCGACCGGCGCGTCGGGATCGGCGGAAGCGTAGGCCGCAGCGCCGGGCGGAAGCGCCTGCCCGGTGGCGAGCGGCTTCGACGGGCCGGCCTCGCTCGCGGTCTTGGGATCGAGCTTGAGCGCGTCGGCGGCGACCGGGTCGGGCGCGGCCTTCGCGCCCTCCACCTGGCTCGCGGGCGCGATGGCGTCGCTGGCGGGCGGCGTCGGCTGCGAGGCGGCCGGCGCCGGCGCGGCCGGCAAGTCCGCGGAGGGCAGGCCCGCGGAGGGGGCGGCAAGCGCCACGCCCGCGGTCAGCGCGAGGCCGAGGGCGACGATCTGCGAGCGTGTGAGGGACGCCATGGATGCGGTCACTCCCTGGGACCCGGTTTCGACGGATGCCGGCAAAGGACAGCCTCGGGCCGGAGCGTTAAGAACGCATTAACCGCGTGCGCGAAGGGTTTGCGCGGGGGGGGCGGAAGCCCTATGTCTGCGCCGCCCGCAACATGGCGCCGGACCACCGGCGACTGCCGGACCGGGCGAAGTGACCGGCTGGGACGCCCGAGATGACCGAGACCACTGCGCGCCGCCTGCGGGGCTCCATGACCGCACTGGTGACGCCGTTCCGCGACGGCGCCTTCGACGAGGCGGCGTTCCGAAAGTTCGTGGCTTGGCAGATCGAGCAGGGCAGCCACGGCCTGGTCCCGACCGGCACCACCGGCGAGAGCCCGACGCTCACCCACAGCGAGCACGACCGCGTGGTCGAATCCTGCATCGACGAGGCCGGCGGCCGCGTGCCGGTGATCGCCGGCGCCGGGTCGAACTCCACGACGGAGGCGGTCGAGCGGGCGCGGCACGCGGAGAAGGCGGGCGCCGACGCGGTGCTCGTGGTCACGCCCTACTACAACAAGCCGACGCAGAACGGGCTCTACGCCCACTTCAAGGCCGTCAACGACGCGGTCGGCATCCCGATCATCATCTACAACATTCCTCCGCGCTCCGTCGTCGACATGAGCGTCGAGACGATGGCGCGCCTGTTCGAACTCAAGAACATCGCCGGGGTGAAGGACGCGACCGCCAAGATCGATCGCGTCAGCCTTCAGCGCCAGGCCATGGGCGAGGGTTTCATCCAGCTTTCAGGCGAAGATGCGACCGCGCTCGGCTACAACGCCCACGGCGGCCACGGCTGCATCTCCGTGGTCTCGAACGTGGCGCCGAGGCTCTGCGCCGACTTACAGGAGGCGACGCTGTCCGGCGACTACGCCAAGGCGCTGCAGCTACAGGACCGGCTGCTACCGCTCCAGGTCGGGCTGTTCGCCGAATCGAACCCCTCCCCGGTGAAGTATGCCCTGGAGCGTCTCGGCCACATGAGCGCCGACGTGCGCCTGCCGCTGGTTCCGGTCTCGGACGAGACCAAGGCGATCGTCGACGCGGCCCTACGCCATGCCGGCCTCCTGGCCAGCTGACGCCGCGCACCAAAGAAACCGATGGCTCCCAAACCCGAACCGAACCGCCGCATCGTCGCCGACAACCGCGCCGCACGCTTCCACTATGCGATCGAGGACACCCTGGAGGCCGGTATCTCATTGACCGGCACCGAGGTGAAATCGCTGCGCAGCGGCCGCGCGACCATCGGCGAGGCCTATGCTGGGCCATCCGGCGGCGACCTGATGCTGTTCAACGCCTACATCCCGGAATACGTCCAGGCGAGCCGCTTCAACCACGAGACCAAGCGCCCGCGGCGCCTGCTGCTGCATCGCCGCCAGATCGACAAGTGGATCGGCGCGACGCAGCGCCAGGGCTACACGGTGGTGCCCTTGAAGATCTACTTCAACGAAAAGGGCCGTGCGAAGGTCGAGCTCGGCCTCGGCAAGGGCAAGCAGGCCCACGACAAGCGCGAGGCCAGCAAGGAGCGCGACTGGCAGCGCGATCGCGCTCGGATTTTACGCGACCGGGGGTAGGTCTCGGATCGCTGCACGCAGGCCGCCACGCCGGGCAACGGGAACACGGATCGCGCCAAAACCCCAACGCACCTCCCCTCCCCCTTTGCGGAGGAGGGAAGGCGAGGATGCCTCACGCAATGTTAGAGTTCGACGGTACGCCTGAGAGTGCGAGCCGTAACGCCGCTTCTCGCACGCCTCTCCCCTTGAGTCGGAGCGACGCCATGGATCCGAACCTTGCCCTGCCCGCCGACCTCCCCGCCCCGATCGACGACGGCGCGGCGGCGCATCTGGTCGAGATGCGCCTGCCCGACGTGTCGCTGGCCGCGACCGACGGGACTCGCGTTTCGCTGGCGAAGTGCGCCGGCCGCACGGTGGTCTTCGCCTATCCGCGCACCGGGGAGCCGGGGAAGCCGAACCTCGTGCCCGACTGGGATGCGATCCCCGGTGCGCGCGGCTGCACCCCGCAGGCCTGCGGCTTTCGCGATCTGCATGAGGATCTGAAGGCCCGGGGCGTCGCGCAGGTGCACGGGCTGTCGACGCAGACGAGCGCCTACCAGCGCGAGGCGGTGGAGCGCTTGCAACTGCCATTCACGCTGCTGTCGGACGCGTCCCGCGCCTACGCCATGGCGGTGCGCCTTCCGACCCTCGAGACAGCTGGCACCATCCTGCTGCGGCGGCTCACCCTCGTCATCGACGACGGAGTCGTGACGAAGGTGTTCTACCCGGTGTTCCCGCCCGATCGCAGCGCCGCCGACGTGATCGCCTGGCTCGATGCGGAGGCCATGAAGCCCTAGTCGGCGTCGGGCGCGTCCGGCGCGCCGTTCTGGCCCTGGCGGATGCCGTAGCGGCTTTCGAGGCCGGGATTCGGGCGCGTCGGCCGCTCCGCGTTGTCGCGCATGCGGTCCCCGGCCGGGCGGACCTGACGCTCTCCCGAGTCGCGGCCGACCTTGCCGATCAGCTGGACGAGGTCGACGAATTCGTCGGCCTGACGCCGGAGGTCGTCGGAGATCATCGCCGGCTGGGTCTGGATGGTCGAGACCACCGTCACCTTCACGCCGCGACGCTGCATCGCCTCGACGAGCGACCGGAAGTCGCCGTCGCCGGAGAACAGCACCATGTGGTCGATGTAGGCGCTGAGCTCGAGCGCGTCGATCGCGAGCTCGATGTCCATGTTGCCCTTGATCTTGCGGCGGCCAAGGGAGTCGGTGAACTCCTTGGCCGGCTTGGTCACAACGCGGTAGCCGTTGTAGTCGAGCCAATCGATCAGCGGACGGATCGAGGAATATTCCTGATCCTCGACCATGGCGGTGTAGTAGAACGCCCGGATCAGGTTGTCCCGGCCCTGGAATTCCTTCAGCAGCCGCTTGTAATCGATATCGAACCCGAGAGCTTTCGTCGTGGCGTAGAGGTTGGCGCCGTCGATGAACAAGGCGCTGCGTTGTAGTGCACTCATGGCACGATCCATCTTTGAAATATCGACACAGGAAAATCACGCCGCGTGCCGCGCCTACGATGCAGGCGAACGACACGCATCAATGTTACGGCTGCCAAATCGCACAAACGGATGAAAATCGAATTTATTTTTTTCAAAACGCAGGCGACGGTTCGCAATAGTAACCGCTCGGTATTCTTGAGGGGCGCCGACGAACGTGTCAAGCTCGGGCATAAAATCGGCCGCCCATCGCTTGTGGTAATGCAACCTCGTCGATACTTTTGAGAACAATTAAGCAACGACTGATCGACATCTATCTCCCGGCAGATCAGATTAGATCCACCGGATGCTCGGTCGTGATCAAGCCTTCGTCATCACCCGGCTTCCGGGCTTCACCGGCGGCAGCGCGGCGAGTTCCGGCGGCAGGGCGTCGGGGGGATAGGCCGGGATATCGAGGGTTACAAGCGAGACCAGGGGTAGGCCGATCTCGCCGCGGCCGCCCGATCGGTCGATCAGGCAGGCGGCCCCGACGACCTCGCCGGGCTCCGCCTGGAGCGAGGCGAGGCATTCGCGGGCGGAGAGCCCCGTCGTGACGATGTCCTCGACGATGACCGCGCGCTGGCCCGCCGGGATGCTGAAGCCGCGCCGCAGGGTGAACGGTCCGCCGGGATCGCGCTCGACGAAGATCGCCCGCGCCTCGAGGTGGCGTGCGGTCTCGTAGCCCGGCACGATACCGCCGATCGCTGGCGAGACGACGATGTCGACCTTGCCGAACCGCGCCGTGATGACGGCGGCCAGCGCCTTGCACAGGCGCTCCGTGCGCGGCGGCTCGGAGAAGATGGCCATCTTCTGCAGGAAGACCGCCGAACGCAGGCCGGAACTCAGGATGAAATGGCCTTCGAGCAGCGCGCCCGCATCGCGGAATTCCGCCAAGACTTCGTCCGGACTCATGCGCGCGTGGCTCCTGGCGGGATTGGATGCAGACGCTGCGCTTGTGGCAGCGGCGGCAGGGGGAGGCAAGCCGCTGACCGTGCAGGGTGCGGCGTCGGCGGCGCCCAGCCGAGCGGCCGCCGTCCAAAAGATCCTCCCCATCATGCCGGGGCGGCCCGAACGAACGGCAGCCCTATCCGTTCACCCGGTCCACCCGGCTCACCGTGCGCTTGCCCCTGAGTTCCGCGACGATCGCGTTGAGGTGCTGCAGGTCCCAGACCGAGAGGTCGATGACGATGTCGGTGAAGTCCTGGGTGCGGCGCTTCATCGATAGGTTGTCGATGTTCCCGTCGTGGTCGGCGATGACCTGGGCGATCTGCGCCAGCACGCCGGGCTCGTTGATCGATTGGGTGGCCAGCCGCGCCGGGAAGCGCTCGGTGGCGTCCGCCTCGATGTCCCAGCGCACGTCGAGCCAGCGCTCGGGCTCGTTGTCGAAGGCGGCCAGCGCCGCCGACTGGATCGGGTAGATCGTCACGCCGACGCCGGGCGTAAGGATGCCGACGATGCGGTCGCCGGGCACCGCACCGCCATCCGGTGCGAAGCTGACGGGCAAGTCGCCGGCCAGCCCACGGATCGGAATCGCGTCGGTGCCGTCCGCCGTGCCGCCGCCGGGGAAGGTCAGGCGCATGGTCTGGTCCTTCGTGCGGATCAGCCGGCCGGCACCGTTGACGACCGGCTGCGCGACCCCCGCCGGCCCGGTCTTCCGCTCGTCCTTGTAGTCCGGGTAGACGCCGCGCACGACGTCGCCCGAGAACATCTCGCCGCGCCCCACCGCCGCGAACACGTCCTCGACCGAAGTGCGGGCCAGGCGCGGGAGCGCGCCGCGCAGCTTGTCGTCGGAAAAGCTCTTGCCCGCCCGCTCGAAGGCACGGTCGAGGATCTGGCGGCCAAGGCCTGCATATTGCCGGCGCACCGCCGAACGGGTGGCGCGGCGGATCGCGGCGCGGGCCTTGCCGGTGACGACGAGCGATTCCCAGGCGGCCGGCGGCGCGGCCCCGTCCGAGCGCGAGATCTCGACCTCGTCGCCGTTGGCGAGCTCGTGCAGCAGCGGCGCCATCCGGCCGTTGATCTTGGCGCCCACAGCGGAGTTGCCGACATCGGTGTGCACCGCGTAGGCGAAGTCGATCGGCGTGGCGCCGCGCGGCAGGGCGATCAGGCGGCCCTTCGGCGTGAAGCAGAACACCTGGTCCTGGAACAGCTCGAGCTTGGTGTGCTCCAGGAACTCCTCGGGGCTGTCGCCCTCGGCCAGCAGCTCGATCGTGCGGCGCAGCCACTGGTATGCGCCGCTTTCGGCGGCGAGGCGTGGGGCGACGCCGCCTTCCGACTCGCGGCCGGCGGGAAGCTTGGCGGCCTCCTTGTAGTGGGCGTGGGCGGCGATGCCGTACTCGGCGATGTCGTCCATCGTGCGGGTGCGGATCTGCAGCTCGACGCGCTGGCTCTTCGGACCGATCACCGTGGTGTGGATCGAGCGGTAGTCGTTCTGCTTCGGGGTGGAGATGTAGTCCTTGTAGCGCCCCGGCACCATCGGCCAAGTGGTGTGCACGACGCCGAGTGCGGCGTAGCAATCGTCCAGCGTCTCCACCACGACGCGGAAGCCGAACACGTCGGACAGCTGCTCGAAGGCGACGGACTTTCGCTCCATCTTCGACCAGATCGAGAACGGGCGCTTCTGCCGGCCCGTGACGGCAGCCTCGATCCCGCGGGCGGACAGCTTCGCTGTCAGGTCGCGCTCGATCGTGTCGACCAGGCTCTCGGACTTCGCCGTGAGGTCGGAGAGCCGCCGGGTGACGGTGGCGTAGATGTCGGGTTTGAGGTTGCGGAAGGACAAGTCCTCCAGCTCCTCGCGCAGCTCCTGCATGCCCATACGGCCGGCGAGCGGCGCGTAGATGTCCAGCGTCTCCTGCGCGATCCGCTCGCGCTTGTCCGCGCGCATGTGCTGGAGGGTGCGCATGTTGTGCAGGCGGTCGGCGAGCTTGACGAGCAGCACGCGCACGTCCGCCGCCACGGCGAGCAGCAGCTTGCGGAAGTTCTCGCCCTGGGCCGCGCGCTTCGAGACCATGTCGAGGCGCTTGAGCTTGGTCAGGCCGTCGACCAGCGCGCCGATCTCCGGACTGAACAGCTCGCGGATCTCGTCGAGGGTCGCCGCCGTGTCCTCGACGGTGTCGTGCAGCACGGCCGCGACGATGGTCGCGTCGTCGAGGCGCAGGTCCGTGAGGATCGCGGCGACTTCGAGCGGGTGGGCGAAGAACGGATCGCCCGACGCCCGCTTCTGCGTGCCGTGCGCACGCATGGCGTAGACGTAGGCTCGGTTGAGCAGCGCCTCGTTCGTCGCGGGGTTGTAGCGCTTCACCCGCTCGACGAGTTCGTACTGGCGCATCATCCGCCGGGAGACCCTTTCCGATCCGGTTCGAACCGAAGTCTCACGCAAGCCGCGGGCCTGCGCCAGCCCCGATCGCGTCGCAGGGCGAGATACATGAAGACTCGCGCCAAGCAAAAGGCCCGGCGTCGCCGCCGGGCCTGATCTACGCCATCGCGTGACGGCGCCGGGGCTACTCGCCCTCGTCGTCGGTCTCGACCGGGGGCGCGAGGTTCTCGAGGCCGCGGAGCAAGTCTTCCTCGCTCATGCGGTCGAACTGCGGCGCGGAATCGTCGCTCGCGGCGGTCGGCGAGACCGCGGCGGCGGTCGGCGAGCTCGACAGCAGCGGCACGGCCTCGGCCTCCGGCTCGTCGACCTCGACGTACTTCTGCATCGAATGGATCAACTGTTCCTTGAGGTCGTCGGCGGTGATCGTCTCGTCGCCGATCTCGCGGAGCGCCACGACCGGGTTCTTGTCGCGGTCGCGGTCCACGGTAAGCGGGGCGCCGGCGGCGAGCAGGCGGGCGCGGTGGCTCGCGAGCAGGACGAGCTCGAACCGGTTCTCGACCTTCTCGATGCAATCTTCGACGGTGACGCGAGCCATGCGCAGCGGCTCCTTCCAGCGGATACGGGGGATGTCGGGCGGTGCCGGCTCATACACCGGATGCGGTTTGGCAACAAGCACAGCGGTTTGGAAGCGGACGCCCTTTACAGTCTCGCTCGGAAACAGTCAGAAACGATCGACCGGAGCGGGTCGTCGTCCGGCATGCGGGAGCACGACATGACCGATCGCCTGAGCCGGCGCCACCTCCTCGGCTGCGGCTGCCACCTCGGCGGTGCCGCTCTCGCCGCCACCGCCCTGCCCACCAGTGCCTTCGCCGCGAGCCTGTCTTCCAAGAAGACCGACATGAGCCCCGATCAGGCGCTCAAGGTGATGAAGGACGGCAACGCCAGCTATCTCACCGACTCGCCGGTGCGGGCGGCACAGGGGCGCGAGCGCCGCATCGAGATCGCCCTCGGGCAGACGCCGTTCTGTGTCCTGGTGAGCTGTTCCGATTCGCGCGTTTCGCCCGAGATCCTGTTCGGCCGCGGCCTAGGAGAGCTGTTCATCGTGCGCAACGCCGGCAACACCGCCGACACAGCCGCCACCGGCTCGATCGAGTACGCGGTCTCGCAGCTCGGCGTGCCACTGGTCCTGGTGATGGGCCACAGCCGCTGCGGAGCCGTCGAGGCGGCGGTGAGCGTGGTTCGGGACAACGCACAGTTCGCCGGCTCGATCGGGCGGATGATCGAGCCGATCGTTCCGGCCGTCCTCTCGGTTCGCGACAAGGCCGGCGATTTCGTCGAGCACGCGGTGCGCGCCAACGTGAGCCGCGTGGTCTCCCGCTTGCGCACCGCCTCCGAGCCGTCGCTGCTCGATCCGCTGAAGGCGGGCAAGCTCCGCATCGTCGGGGCCGCCTACAGCCTCGACACCGGCAACGTCGACTTCTTCGACGAGGGCTGACACCCTCGCCGGTTTGTGCGCTGCATTGTTGACACCTGCGGCGGGCGGTGCGACTGCGCCGCCCTTTCCGAGCAACGGGGTAGGCGACGGAGCGACCGTGCGGGCACTTATCTTTCCGGGCCAGGGCAGCCAGGCCGTCGGCATGGGCAAGGCGCTGGCAGAGGCCTTCCCGCAGGCGCGCGCAGTGTTTTCGGAGGTGGACGAGGCGCTGAGCCAGCCGCTCGCGCGCCTGATGTTCGAGGGTCCGATCGAGGCGCTGACGCTGACCGCCAACGCCCAGCCGGCGCTGATGGCCGCGAGCCTCGCGGCGTTGCGGGTTCTGGAGGCCGAGCGCGGTCTCGACCTCGCGCGGGATGTCGCCTTCGTCGCCGGCCACTCGCTCGGCGAGTATTCGGCGCTGGCCGCCGCCGGCAGCCTGACGATCGCCGACACCGCGCGCCTGCTGCGCATCCGCGGTGAGGCGATGCAAGCGGCCGTCGCCCCGGGCGACGGCGCCATGGCGGCGCTGATCGGCGCCGACACCGAGACCGCTGCCGCGATCGCGGCGGAGGCCGCCGATGGCGTGGTCTGCGATGTGGCCAACGACAACGGCGCCGGCCAGGTCGTGCTGTCGGGCGACAAGGCCGCGGTGGAGCGCGCCGTGGCGATCGCGCAGGCACGCGGGATCAAGCGGGCGGTGATGCTCAACGTCTCCGCGCCGTTCCATTGCCGCCTGATGCAGCCCGCCGCGGATGCCATGCGCGCGGCCCTCGACGCGGTGACGTTGCGCGCGCCCATCGTCCCCCTCTACGCCAACGTGCTCGCCGCCCCGGTCTCCGATCCGGCCGCGATTCGCCAAAACCTCGTGGCGCAGGTGACGGGCACGGTGCGCTGGCGCGAGAGCGTCGCGGCCATGGCCGCAGCAGGCGTCGACACGTTCTACGAGGTCGGCTCCGGCAAGGTGCTGTCCGGCCTCGTCAAGCGGATCGCATCGGGCGCATCCGCGACGCCGGTCGGCACGCCGGAGGATGTGGCTGCATTCCCTCGGAGCTAGGGAAGGCAGCGCGGGTCCCCTCTCGCGTTCGGGAGAGGGACAGGGTGAGGGGTCAGGTCTTTCCGGAGAGGGCATACCCCTCACCCCCAACCCTCTCCCGCAAGGGAGAGGGGGCCGGTCACGCCGACCGTGACAGGCCCCAAAACGCCGCCGATAGAAACCAACTCGACCAACAGGTGATCCCCATGTTCGACCTCACCGGGAAAAAAGCCCTCATCACCGGCGCGACCGGTGGGCTCGGCGGCGCCATCGCGCGGTCGCTGCATGCGCAGGGGGCCACGGTGGCCCTGTCGGGCACCCGCGCCGAGGCGCTGGAAGCCCTGGCCGGCGAACTCGGCGAGCGCGCCCACGTGCTGCCGACGAACCTGTCCGACACCGCCGCCGTCGAGGCGCTGGTGCCGGCGGCGGAAGCCGCGCTCGGCGGGCTCGACATCCTGGTCAACAACGCCGGCATCACCCGGGACAACATCTTCGTGCGGATGAAGGACGAGGAGTGGGACCAGGTCATCGCCGTCAACCTCACGGCCGCGTTCCGGCTGTCGCGGGCGGCGGTGCGGGGCATGATGCGCCGGCGTGCCGGGCGGATCGTCAACATCGGCTCGGTGGTCGGCACCACGGGCAACCCGGGCCAGGGCAACTACGCGGCGGCCAAGGCCGGCCTCGTCGGGCTCACCAAGGCGCTGGCGGCCGAGGTCGCCTCGCGCAACGTCACGGTGAACTGCGTCAGCCCCGGCTTCATCGCCTCGCCGATGACCGACGTTCTGAACGAGAAGCAGCGCGAGGGCATCCTCGGCCGCGTGCCCGCGGGGCGCCTCGGCGAGGGCGCAGAGGTGGCGGCCGCAGTGGTCTACCTGGCCTCGCAGGAGGCGGCCTACGTCACCGGCCAGACGCTGCACGTGAACGGCGGCATGGCGATGGTGTGACGCCATCGCGCGAGGCCCCTCCATCCTGCGGAAAACGCGGCGAAATCGGCGCGCGAACCGCACCGATGAACGCTTCGTGAACCGGGCCTCGCCAGCGTCGAAACCCTGTGTTAACACCCCGGCTGCCGTGCAGGGGGTTGACGGTTCGGCGGGTTCCGAGTCCAAGGCCAACAGGATTTCAGGACCCAGCGCGATCGGTCACCGGCCGCCAGAGACAAGTCCGGCCCGACACCAAGGGCCAACGGCGGCAACGGCGCCATTCCTTTCACCCACGTAACGTGAAGTACCGAGGACCAGCAACGATGAGCGATATCGCTGAGCGCGTGAAGAAGATCGTCGTCGAGCACCTGGGCGTCGAGCCCGAGAAGGTGGTCGAGGGCGCGAACTTCATCGACGACCTCGGTGCCGACAGCCTCGACACCGTCGAGCTCGTGATGGCGTTCGAGGAAGAGTTCAACGTCGAGATCCCCGACGACGCCGCCGAGACCATCCAGACGGTCGGCGACGCGGTGAAGTTCCTCGAGAAGAACTCGGCCGCCTGAGCGGTCGAAACATCCTTCGGGTCGACGCGGCGCGGGCGGGGTGGAAACGCCCGACGCGCCGCACTCGTTGTTGAAGCGGAACGGGTTCGGGATAGCGCGATGCGGCGGGTGGTGGTTACGGGTCTAGGGATGGTCACGCCGCTCGGCAGCGGTGTCGAGCACACCTGGAGCCGGCTGATCGCCGGCGACAGCGGCGCCGGCCCGATCACCACCTTCGAGACCTCCGACCTCGCCTGCCGCATCGCCTGCACCGTGCCCCTCGGGGACGGCGGCGACGGCACATTCAATCCCGACGCCTGGATGGAGCCGAAGGAGCAGCGCAAGGTCGACCCGTTCATCGTCTTCGCGATGGCGGCCGCCGGCCAAGCCCTCGACGATTCCGGCTGGCACCCGAAGAGCTACGAGGACCAGTGCGCCACCGGCGTGATGATCGGTTCGGGCATCGGCGGCATCGGCGGCATCTACGACGCGTCGGTCACCCTCAAGGACAAGGGCCCGCGGCGGATCTCGCCGTTCTTCATCCCCGGGCGGATCATCAACATGGCCTCGGGCCAGGTCTCGATCGCGCATGGGCTGAAAGGCCCGAACAGCGCCGTCGTCACCGCCTGCTCCACCGGCACGCACGCCATCGGCGACGCGGCTCGGCTGATCATGCTGGGCGATGCCGACGTGATGGTCGCGGGCGGCGCGGAATCGCCGGTCGACCGGTTGTCGATCGCGGGCTTCGCCGCCTGCCGCGCCCTCTCCACCGGCTTCAACGACACGCCGACCAAGGCCTCCCGCCCTTACGACAAGGCGCGTGACGGCTTCGTGATGGGCGAAGGCGCCGGCGTGGTGGTGCTCGAGGAGTACGAGCACGCCAAGGCCCGCGGCGCCAAGATCTACGCCGAGGTGGTCGGCTACGGGATGTCGGGCGACGCCTACCACATCACCTCCCCGTCCCCGGACGGCGACGGCGCCTTCCGCTGCATGACGGCCGCGGTGAAGCGCGCCGGCATCGACCCAGGTGCGATCGACTACATCAACGCCCACGGCACCTCGACGCCGATGGGCGACGAACTGGAGCTGCGCGCCGTCGAGCGCCTGCTCGGCGCCTCGGCCGCCGGCATCGCCATGTCCTCGACCAAGTCCGCCGTCGGCCACCTCCTCGGCGCGGCCGGCGCCATCGAGGCGATCTTCTCGATCCTGACCATCCGCGACGGGGTGATCCCCCCGACCCTCAACCTCGACGACCCGAGCGTCGAGACCGCCCTCGACCTCGTGCCGCACGAGGCCAAGCGGAAGCGCGTGGACATCGCGCTGTCGAACTCGTTCGGGTTTGGCGGGACGAATGCGAGCTTGGTGGTGCGGCGGGTCGCCTGAATTCATCGACGCGTCTGAGCACAGCACCGAATTGCTTACTTGAAAAGAGCCCGCGTGATGGCTGGAGCTCTAACTATTTGACCCATGAAACATCTGGGGAAATAATTATAAGATTGTTCGGCTGCTTATCAAAAATATAATTTCATCCAGAAAATCAGTATTTCGTACCATATGCTTGTAACTCTCCATATTACCTCACGTATAAATTTTGATCTAAAAAGCACAATACTTGGGCTCACTGGCTAGATGCAATGTATACCCCTGAAAAATACACGATGATCGCACTTATTCGTGCAGGCATCGTGTATGCTTAAATAACCCTAAAAATTACAGCTTCTAATTACCAAGACTTCCGTTCCCCCAAATCCGGCACCCGTCCCTGCGGCGTGAGCCCGTGCACCACCTCCGGCAGCACCTGAGAGAGCTGGGACAGCAGCGAGTCCCGGTCCATCCCGGTCTGGTTTTGGAGAGCGCAGAGGGTGTCGGGGCCGAGCGCGCGGGCGAGGTCGTGGGGTTCGATGCTGCGGTTGCTGCCGTGGCCGATCCACGAGTCGATGACGTCGCCCAAACCGCCCTGGCGGAAGCGATCGACGAGGCCGTCGAGCCCGCCGAGATCGCCCGCCGTTTCATGTGCGACATGTCCTGGTTGAGGAACCTGGGATCGGTCGCCGGGTCCGTCGAGCATGCCCGAGAGGTCGCTGAAGTCGCCGGGCGGCAGCGGCGGGTCGCGACGGCCGCCCTCCTGGTCGAAGCCGCCGATGTCGCCGGGGTCCTGGCCGGCGCCGTCGTCGGCCGAATGGCCGGGATCGCGGCCGTAGGGTCCGGCGCCGCCAGAGCGCTCAGTGTCGGGGCCGGGCTCCGGCCGGCGCTGGCCGCCGCCGAGAATGTCGCCGAGCGCTCCACCCAGGCCGCCGCTCGCGCCCTTGGCGAGCAGCAGCATCAGCAGGGCCTTCACGATCGGCGACATCGCACCGCCGCCCGCGTTGCCGGCATTGCCCCGTCCGCCGCCGAGCACCTGCCCGAGCACGCCGCCGATCACCGAATCGAGCAGACCCATGGTGCTTTCCTTCGCCTGTGAGGGACGGAGCGCGAGACGCCGCCGCAGGAGCGCATGAAAAAGCCCCCGCCGATCAACGGCGGGGGCGGGGACGAGGTTGCGTCGTGACGGTCAGTGCGCGGCGCGCGTCCGGTCCGGCAAGTGCTGCATCGGGTTCGTCCGCGCGTCGGGGAGGGTCCCGGTGTCCATCACGTCGGTGCTGGGTTTAAGCGCGTGCGGCGCCGCGACGTCGCCGTTCGCGCGCTTGGCGCCGTTCGGCAGGGTCGCAGGGGTGGGCTGGTCGATGTGGCTCGCGGCGGACTGGGCGCGGGCCGGCTCGACGAAATCGCCGAGCAGGGCGACCGCGCCGGACGCGGCAAGGCCGGCGACGAGCAGGGCGGTGGCGGCGAGGCCGGCGCGGGGGCGCAGGCCGATGTGGCGTCGAGCGGAGCGATCGAGTCTCATGGCGTGGGGTCCGTTGCGTGTCTCCGGTGAGCCCGAAGGCTCTGTCTGGAGGGGCAACGCCGGATCGGGGCGCCTTGGTTCCGCGCCATCCTCAGCTTGTCGGGGGATCGTGCGGTCGCACCCGGGCGGACCTCCGGGCGAGCGCACCCAACGCGCAGCCGGCGAGGTGGGACACCAGTATCGCCACCGCGCTCTCCAGCCAGAAACCCTGCACGCCGGGCACGATCCCCGCGATGGCGAGCGCGGCCAGGGCCAGGGTCGCGACCCCGAGCGCGGCGGGGATCGCCGGCCGGGCCGGCAACCCAGTGAAGCCGCCGACGGCGAGGCCGAGCACGAGTGCGGCCAACGATCCCGGCCACAGGCCGGCGAGGAGGAGCATCACGGCAAAACCTTTCCGGAGGTCAGGGCAGCACGGCGAAGGCGATGCCCGGCCGCTCCGAGAGCTTGTCGGCGACGACGACCTGGTCGAGCCCAGCGCCGGCCTGGAGCAGGTACTCGACCACCGCACCGGCGCGCAGCCGCGGCAGGTCGGGCTCCGGCGCCTCGGCGGTCTCCTTGCCGGCCTTCGTGTCCTTGGCCGGCTTGGTGTCCTTCGCCGCCTTGGCGTCCTTCGAACTCTTCGCGTCGTTCGAAGTTTTGGTGTCCTTCGAGCCCTTGGCGTCCTTTGCGGGCACCGCCTTCGCGGCCGGCTTGGTCTCACCGGACTTAGTGGGCTCGGGCTTGGCCAACGCAGCCTTGCCGGCCTCGGGCTTGGGCGCCGCACTCGCGATACCCTGCGTCTGGGCTGCGTCCGCCACCTTCGCGTCCGGCGGGGCGGTCTTTGCCGGATCGCCGTGGCCGGCGACCGCGATGCGCAGCGACGGGCAGGTCTTGGCAAGCTCCGCGAGGCGATCGAGCACGGGATAGAAGATCGGTGACAACGCGCCTGAGCCGGGCGCGAAGCGCAGGCCGGTGCCGCCGACGAGCGCCGTCGCGGCGCTGCGGCAGGTCTCGGGGTCGCGCGTCGGCGCCGGGTTCTTCGGCACCACCGCCACGCTCGCGGTCCATCCCGCCGGCATCGCCGCCGGCAGGGTCGCGGCGACCCGCGCCGCGGCCTCGCGATACAGGCTCGTGCCGGAGAGGATCAGCGTCCGGTCGGCGACCGCGACCTCGCCGCTCGACAGGCTCGCCAGCACCGGCACCGCGGCGGTGAGAGCCGCAGCGAGGTCCGGCGGCGCGCCGTCGGCGATGCGGGTGCGGTCGATGATGCGCTCGCGGAAGAAGCGCGGGCGCACCACGGCGAGCAGCCGGTCGCGCGCCTCGGCATCGGGCAGGTGGCCGGACAGGCTGACGCCGTCAGCCTCGCGGCGGATCGCGACGCGGTAGGGGGAGAGCGGCTTCACCGCAAGCGCGACCGAGCCCGCCCCGACCCCGGCGGGCCGGGCGTCCCGCATCACCGCCTCGATCTCGCCGACGGCCTGGCTGTCCACGGCATCGCCCGCCACCGACACCCGCGCGCCGTCGAAGCGCGCGCCGCCGCCCTGCATCAGCCCGACCAGGCGGATCAGGAATTTCGCCAGCGCATCCGGGTCGACGTCCTTAGCGAGGCCCCGTGCGGTGCGCATCCGGTCCGTGACCGCGGTGCCGTCGGAGATCTCGCCGGCTAGGCGCCCGATCTCGGCCCGCGCGGATTCCGAAACCACGAACCCGTCGAGCACCAGCCCGCCGCCGGGGTTTCGCGACACGCTCATGGTGAAGTCGTCGGCCCGCGCGGGCACAATGTCGATGCGCCCAATGGTGTAGCCGGGCGGCGGGTCGGTCAGCGCAGTGCGCAGGGCGTCGTAGGCGGCGAGGTCCAACGCCGCACCTGAGAACGCGATCGAGAGGTCGGTCACCGTCGCGGTCCCGCCGGCGGCGAGGTTGCGCAGGCGCGCGACGGCGTAGGCTGCTGCCGCCGGGAAATCCGGCGGCGCGCCGCGGGCGGCATGCGCCGCGTCGTCGATCGCGGTCTCATCGGGGATCTCGGCGGCCAGACGCGTCCGCAAGGCGGCGCGGCCGATCTCCGCCGGGCGGCTGCCAGAGAACGCGATGCGATCCGGCGCAGTCCGGGTCGCGCTCCAGGCGAAGGGCGCGGCCGTCTCGATCAGGCCGATCTCGGGGACGATCCGGCGCGGCTCGGGAAGCGCCTCCAATCGGGCGAGCGCCGCCGCGCGGGCGGCCGGCCCCGGCGCCTCGCCCTCGGCGACGAGATCACGCCCGCGGACCGAGACGCGCAGCCACGGCTCGGGCGATCCCGCCTCGGTCGCCTGAGCCACCGTCTCGCCCGCCGCCGCGATCCGCGCGGCGATATCCGGCGCGGCATACAGCGTCGCGCCGACCCAGATCAGGCCGAGCCCAGGCAACCCGAGGAGCCAGCCCGCGGAACGCAGGCCTTGGTGTGTCATGGCGAGCGGTTCATTACGAGCGGATCATGGCGAGCGGACGATGTCGCAACACCGGCGACGCCCCCGAGGCTTGCCGGACGGCATGGACCGCCATCGCGGCATCATGAAGGCCGGGATGGTCTCAGCCTTCGCGCAGCATCTCCAGTTCGAGCCAGCGCTCCTCCGCCCCAGACAGCTCGGTCTCGGCTTGGGCGAGCATCGCCGACGCCTTGTCGAACCGGGCCGCGTCGCGGGCATAGAGGCCGGGATCGGCCAGCACCGTGCGCAGCTGCGCGATCACGCCCTGCAACTTCTCCATGCGGGCAGGCAGCGTCTTGAGCTCGTGCTGGTCCTTGAAGTTCAGCTTGCCCTTGGCAGCAGGCGCGGCATCCGCCCTCTCGCGCGGCTCGCTCTTTCCGCGCGCCTCGGCTTTTCCCTTGGCGCCGGCGCGGGCCTGCACGCCGACGCCGCGCTGGTTGACCATGTCGGTGTAGCCGCCGGCATACTCGACCCAGCGCCCCTCCCCTTCCGAGACCAGAACGCTGCCGACGACGCGATCGAGGAAGTCGCGGTCGTGGCTCACCAAGATCAGGGTGCCGGAATAGTCGCCGAGCATCTCCTGCAGCAGGTCGAGCGTTTCGAGGTCGAGGTCGTTGGTCGGCTCGTCGAGCACCAGGAGGTTGGCCGGCTGCGCCAGCGCGCGGGCGATCAGCAGGCGGTTGCGCTCGCCGCCCGAGAGCACCGAGACCGGGGTACGCGCCTGCTCGGGGGTGAACAGGAAGTCCTTGAGGTAGCCGACTACGTGGCGGCTGACGCCGTTCACCACCACCGCGTCGCCGCTGCCGCCGGTGAGCACTTCCGTGACGGTCATGCTCGGCTCCAGCACCGCGCGGGCTTGGTCCAGCAACATCATCTTCAGGTTGGTGCCCTGGCGGACGCTCCCGTCGTCGGCCTGCAGCTTGCCGGTGAGCAGATTGATCAACGTGGTCTTGCCGGCGCCGTTCGCGCCGACGATGCCGAGGCGGTCGCCGCGCATCACCCGCAGGGACAGGTCGGCGACGATCCGGCGCTCGCCATAGCTCTTGCTCGCGTTCTTGGCCTCCATCACCAGCGTGCCCGAGGCCTCGGCCTCGCCGGCCTGCATCGTCACGGTGCCGACCGGCCGGCGGTCGTCGCGGCGCTCCTTGCGCAGCGCATGCAGGTTGCCGAGGCGGCGGACGTTACGCTTGCGCCGGGCGGTGACGCCGTAGCGGAGCCAGTGCTCCTCGTCGTTTATCTTGCGCTCGAGCTTGTGCCGGTCGCGCTCCTCCTCATCGAAGAAGGCGTCGCGCCAAGCCTCGAACCCGGAGAAGCCTTGCTCGATGCGGCGGGTGACCCCGCGGTCGAGCCAGATCGTGGCGCGCGACAGGGCCGAGAGGAAGCGCCGATCGTGGCTGATCAGCACCATCGCGGCGCGCGTCCCCTTCAGCTCGGCCTCGAGCCATTCGATCGCCGGCAGGTCGAGGTGGTTGGTCGGCTCGTCGAGGAGCAGCACGTCGGGCTCGGGTGCCAGCGCTTGCGCCAGCGCCACGCGGCGGCCCTCGCCGCCCGAGAGCCGCGTCGGGTCCTCGCTGCCGTCGAGGCCGAGGCTTTCGAGCAGGTAGCGGGCGCGGTGATGCGCGTCGCCATCGCCGAGGCCCGATTCGACGAATTCGAGGGTGGTGGCGAACCCGGAGAAATCCGGCTCCTGCGCGAGGTAGCGGATCGTCGTCCCCGGCTGGACGAAGCGGACGCCGCGATCGGGCTCCACGAGCCCGGCGGCGATCTTCATCAGGGTCGACTTGCCCGAGCCGTTGCGGCCGACGAGGCAGGTGCGTTCGCCGGGCGCGACGGAGAAACCCGCCCCCTCGATCAGGGGCGTGCCGCCGAAGGTGAGGGCGACGTCTTGAAGGGTCAGAAGCGGTGGGGCGGCCATGCCGGGCTTATGGCAGCGCGGCCGCCTCACCACAAATCGAAGTCGGCTCAAGTAAACCGGAGCGCGCTCAGGCAACCGGGTTCGCGGGGCCGGTCGGCGTCGGCATGCCGGGCGTGGTCACCGGAACCTCGGCTGGGGTGATGCCGGGCGCTTCGCTCGGGCTGTCGCCCGGGATCTCGGGGCTCGGGCCCGGGCTCGGCACGGTGGGCGGGTCGTAGGGCGTGTCGGGGGCAGGCGTCGGGTTCGTCGGCACCTCGGGGATCGCGCCGGGATCGGCCATGGGAAACGCTCCTCGCTTGACGTCGCGGCGCGTCTTGAGCGCGCGCCGCGTGACGAGCGTGAACGGCGGGGTCGCCCCGGGTGTTCCGGCGCGCGCCGCCTTGCGCGCTACTTCTTGGTCAGGAGCAGGTTGCCTTCCTTGCCGACCATCCGCTTCACCTTGTCGGCGAAGAGCGCAAGCAACAACGGCAGGTGGCACTCGACCCGCACGCTGTCCTGGCCGACGTCGATCTGGCCGTTCATGTTCTGCTTCATCGCGGAGATCGCGAAATCGAGCCGGTCGCCGGTCCAGGTGAGATTTTCGATGCTGATGCCGCTCTTGGCGAGCAGCGCCCGCCCCTGCTCGACGCCGGTCTCGATGCGGCGGCGCGCCTCGTCGCGGCCGAGGTCGTGCGGGATGTCGACGATGAGGGGTTTTGCCATGATGTCCGCTGCGTCTCCGGTTCAGGCTCGGAGATGGGGCCGGCCGGCGCGCGCGGCAACGCCGGCCGGCATCCGCATCAGTTCATGACGTGCAGCGAGACGTAGGTGGTACCGCCCATACCCAGCGCCCGGGCCGAGCCGCGGGAGAGGTCGATGATGCGGCCACGCACGAACGGCCCGCGATCGTTGATCCGCACCACCACGGACCGGCCGGTGCGCTGGTTCTCGACGCGGACGCGGGTGCCGAAGGGCAGGCTGCGGTGGGCGGCGGTCATCCCGTTCGGGTTGAAGCGCTCGCCGCTCGCGGTGCGATGGCCGCTGCCGTACCAGGACGCGCCTCCGCTCTGGGCGGCGGCCGGCTGGGTGGCGGCGACGAGCGACAGGGCGGTTCCGAGGGTGGCGGCGGCGATCTTGGCGACGGGTCGGATGTGCATGCTTCGGTCCTTGGTCGTTGACGAGGGCGGCGCCAATCGAGACCGAACGGGGCTGAAATAAGACCCGCACATTTTGGGCATCCAGATCACATTCCGGCCGAATTCCTCAACGCAGCTTAACATTCGATCGCTCAAGCAACGATCATGCATCCAAGACTTCGATTTTTCTACGCGTGAATGCGCGATTACGCTGCGGTATAGTCTTCGACAGGCTTCGGCGGGAGCCGCCAAACCCGCGTAAGGCGGCGAAGATCTGCGCTCAGCGAAACCCTGCCGCCCGCCCGAGGACTGAGCTTGGCCGTTGCGTCGCGGCGGATCGGGACGGCGCTTTTGGCTCGGTTCAGGGCGAGCCTGCGATCGATCGGCCGGCTTTCGCGGACGCGTCCTCGGAACCGCGGCAGGCGACCAAACACCGAGCCAACCCGGTACTAAGGTCCCGACGATCGGCAAACGTGGTAGCCTCGTCCGAATGCAAGGCGCCGGCTCGTCAGGCCTGTCCCTCTGGAAGTCTGCGCAGGAGCGGCGCCGAACCGTGACGTCATCGATCGAAGCCCACGCGCTGCCGGTGCGCGTCTACTACGAGGACACCGACTTCTCGGGCTTCGTCTACCATGCGAGCTATCTGCGCTTCATGGAGCGCGGCCGGACCGAGTTGCTGCGCGGGCTGGCGGGCGACCAATCCGAACTGCATCGCGAGGCCGACGGGTTGGTCTTCGTCGTGCGCCGGATGGAGATCGACTATCTGAAGCCCGCGCGGATGGACGACGCGCTGACGATCCTCACCCGCACGCACGAGTTGCGCGGCGCCTCGATGCACCTTCACCAGGAGGTGCTCCGCGGCGACGACCTCCTGGTCCGCGCGTCCGTGGTCGTGGCCTGCGTCCGCGAGGGCCGGGCGATCCGCCTGCCCCCGGGTCTGCGCCGGGCGTTGTCCGCTCCCGACAGCCTTTGATGCACGCGCTTCGCCTTCGAGCGAGTCGGCAGCGGCGTCGCTCGAAGACGTTCTCGTGAAGGGGGGCGGCGCGATCAGATCCGCCGGACTTCCTCCAGGAACGTCGCGACCGCCCGCGTGACCTCGGCCATCTGGTTGTCCATGTCGGTGGTGGCTTGGAGCACGGTCTGCGCTGAATCCGTCGAGGTCGCGGCGCTGGCCGCCACCGCGCTGATCCCGCCGCTCACCTCGGTGGTCAGGTCGGCGGCGTCGCGCGCGCTCCGGCTGATCTCGGCCGAGGCGGCGGCCTGTTCCTCGGCCGCCGCGGCGACCGTCGTCGAGCCGGCATCGATTCCCTTGATCACCTCGGAGATCCGCTCGATCGACGAAACGGTCATCCGGGTGGCGGATTGGATCATGTTGATCTGATCGGAGATGTCGCTCGTCGCCTTGGCCGTCTGCGCGGCCAGTTCCTTGACCTCGGCCGCCACCACCGAGAAGCCCCGGCCGGCGGGGCCGGCGCGTGCCGCCTCGATGGTGGCGTTCAGGGCCAGGAGATTGGTCTGGTTCGCGATCGAGTTGATCAACCCGACGACGACACCGATGCGCTGCGAGGTCTCAGACAGGGTGCTGACGTTCTCCATCGCCTGCTGCGCCTCCGTCACGGCCTGCGCCGTCACGCTGCTGAAATGGGTCATCTGCCGCGTGATCTCGGCATTGGAGGCGCTGAACTCCTCCACGGCCGCGGCCACCGATTGCACGTTGACCGTGGTCTCCGCCGCGCTGGAGGCCGCCCGTCCCGCGCTCTCAGAGGTCTGTCCGGTGGCGTTCAGCACGCTGTCGGCGGCCTGCCGCATCGCGCCCGTGGCGGCGGCGGTCTGATTGAGCGCGGCCTGCATCGTGCGGTCGAAGCTGGCGATCCCGTCCGTGAGCGGCGACACGTCGGCCCAGGACAGCACCGCGGCGATGTACTCGCCGTTGGCGGCGTGGACGGCGGACACGTGAAGATCGAGGGTCTTGGGGCCGAGCTTGATCTTGGTGCGCCACGGCAACCGCGACGGATCGCCGACGATCGAGCGCTGGTGGTGGGGGTTCTTGTGGAACACGTCCATCGACTGGCCGACCATGCGGTTGGGATCGACGACGGACGGCAGGTGCTGCCGCAGGGCGTTCAGCGTCTCCACGCTCCGCTTGTTCGCATAAGTAATCGCCGCGGTGGTCGGATTCAACACCAGAACGTTGGTGGGCAAGGCTCCGAGGACCGCTTCGAAGTCGACCGCATGCGGCGACTCGGTCATCGTCTCGACGGAAGGAGCCTTCGCGCTCCGGCGCAATGTCAGGAATGCCATGGAAACCCATCGATGACCCAAGCTCGGGCCCACCACGAGCGCGTTGACGAGGATCTTCGACCATGAATCGCCGATCAGGGTAAAAAAGCCATTAATTTACTCGGTATTTTGACGAATATAAAGATTACAACCTTAGGATGAGAAATCAAATACATTTAATATAAAACAAACACTTTCGTCGCCTTCGATTTGAGTAGTGTCTCGCTCGATTGAAATAACATCCTTATTCTGCGATCCGCCCTGGTCCGGCGTGCAACGCTTCCTTAACCGCGTTCGGCGCTTCACTCGGCCGAGACGTCGAGGGTGCGCTGCGGCGACGACCCTACTTTCGACAGATTCGCGGGCGATTTTTCAGGCATCGCCCATGGTTCAGCCGGATGTCGCGAGGGTTTCCCCCTCGGAAGCCGCTCCGCCATGGGGACGTGAGGACCACCGACCATGAACCCAGCCGATGCGATGCAGGCTGCGCCCGTCGCCGACATGACGCTGCTCGGGCTGTTCCTGCAGGCCCACGTCGTCGTCAAGTTCGTCATGATCGGCCTGCTCGGATCGTCGATCTGGTGCTGGGCGATCATCGTCGACAAGACGCTGCTGTTCCGCCGCACCAAGGACGAGATGGACGCGTTCGAGGACGCGTTCTGGTCCGGCCGCTCGTTGGAGGAACTGTACCGCTCGTTCAACGACCGCCCGGCCACGGGCCTTGCCGCCCTGTTCGTCGCGGCGATGCGCGAGTGGAAGCGCTCGTTCGAGGGCACCGGCCGCCAGATCCAGTCACTGTCGCAGCGCATCGACAAGGTGCTCGACGTGACGATCCAGCGCGAGGTCGAGCGCCTCGAGGGCCGCCTGCTGTTCCTCGCCTCCATCGGCTCGGCCGGCCCGTATATCGGCCTGTTCGGCACGGTCTGGGGCATCATGACCGCCTTCACCTCGATCGCCGCTTCGAAGAACACCTCGCTCGCCGTGGTGGCGCCGGGCATCGCCGAGGCGCTATTCGCCACCGCGATCGGCCTGTTCGCGGCGATTCCCGCCGTGCTGGCCTACAACAAGCTCCAGGCCACGGTCTCCAAGCAGCAGTCGCGCCTGGAAGGCTTCGCCGACGAGTTCTCCGCCATCCTGTCGCGCCAGATCGACGAGCGCCTGTCGCTCGCCGCCTGACCGACCGCGAAGGGATCGACACATGAGCATGGCGGCGGGCGCTCAAGGGGGCGGCAAGCGGCGGCGGCGCGGCAAGCGCGGCGGGCCGATCAACGAGATCAACATGACGCCGTTCATCGACGTCGTGCTGGTGCTGCTGATCATCTTCATGGTGGCGGCGCCCATGATGACGGTGGGCGTGCCCCTCGATCTGCCGCAATCCAAGGCCTCGCCCCTGAACTCGGACACCAAGCCGGTGACGATCTCGATCCGCCAGTCCGGTCAGGTCTTCCTCGGCGAGGACGAGCTCACCGACGACACCATCATCCCGAAGCTGACCCTGGAGGCCAAGTCCGGCTTCGAGGAGCGCGTCTTCGTGCGCGGCGACAAGCGGGTCGACTACGGCCGGGTCGCGCAGGTGATGGCGATCGTCACCGGCGGCGGCTTCAAGAAGGTGGCGCTCGTCACCGAGCCCGAGCAGCGGTAGCGCGTCCGTGAGGCTCGCCTCCTTCCGCAGCGAACCGGGCTTCTGGGTCTCGGCCGGCACCCATGTCGGGCTGCTGGTCTTCGCCCTGTTCAGCGTCGCCGCGCCCGCGCTTCCCGAGGCGCAGGAGGGCGTGCCCGTCGAGGTGATCACCGAGAACCAGTTCTCCGAGCTGACCAAGGGCGAGCGCAACGCCGAGAAGCCGTTGTCGGACGCCAAGCCCCGTGCCGACAAGAAGGCGGAGAAGTTCGAAGAGAAGGAGCCGGAGAACGCGAAAGTCGATTCTCCGACAGCGCCGACGCGCACCAGCGACATGAAGCTCGCCAACGCCGACGAGATGCCGCTGCGCGTCAACGAGCCCGACCCGTCGGCGGAAGCGGCCAAGGCCGCCAAGATGGCCAAGGAGAAGGCGGAGGCCGAGAAGGCCGACGCCGCCAAAGCCGAGGCGAAGGCGGAAGCCGCCAAGGCCGCCGCCGCGGAGAAGGCCGCCGCCGCCAAGGCGGAAGCGAAGGCCGCCGCCGCCGAGGCCGCCAAGGCGGAGGCGGTGAAGCGCGAGCAGCTCGCCAAGCTCGTCGAGCGCGAGGAGGCGGAAGCCGCCGCCGCAGAAGCCAAGGCTGCGGATGCGAAGGCCAAAGCCGAGGCGAAAGCCAAGGCGGACGCGGCCAAGGAGGCGGCCAAGGCTGCCGAGAAGGCGGCCGCCGCCAAGGCCGAAGCCAAGGCGAAGGCGGAAGCCGAGGCCGAGCGCCAGAAGGAGATCGCCGAAGCCAAGGCCGAGGAGGCCAAGGAGAAGGCTGAGGCCGCAGCCGCCGCGAAGGCCGAGGCTGCGGCAAAAGCCAAGGCGAAGGCGGTCGCGGATGCGCGCGCCAAGGCCGACGCCGAGGCGAAGGCGCGCAAGCAGGCCGAGCTCGCCGCCAAGTTCAATGCCGGCGACATCAAGTCGATCCTGGCTTCGAAGGCGCCGTCGCAATCCACCGGCTCGACCGGTCACGAGGTCCAGCGCACGGCCTCCCTCGGCGCTGCCACCGGCACCGCGCAGCGCCTGTCGCCCTCGTTGCGCGACGCCCTCGTCGGCATGCTGCAGCAGCAGATCGAGCGCTGCTATTCGGCGCCGCCCGGCGCGGCGCAGGGCGTGGTGCTGCCGGTGCTCGACATCCGCCTGAACGCCGACGGCTCGCTCTCGACCGAGCCGCGGATCATGCGCGGCGGGTCGAGCTCGGTCGACCAGTCGATCGCGCAGGCGGCGTTGCGCGCCGTGCGCCGGTGCGCGCCCTACAAGATCCCGGCGCAGTACCAGCCCTATTACAACGACTGGAAGGCGATCAACGCGGAGTTCGAGTTCACCGCGACCTGACGCCGAAGCCGACCCGAAGTCTCGACCTCGCCGGCACCCGCTCCAACGTTTCCGGACCAAACCCCATGCTGCATCGTTCGCTCACCCGGGCCCGGCACGTGCCCGCCGCCCTCTATGGCCTCGCGCTGCTGCTGCTCGCGGCCATCGGCTTGAGCGGGCCGGCCCAGGCCCAGCTTCAGCTCCGCATCGGTGGCGGCTCGTTCCAGCCGATGCCGATCGCGGTGACCGACTTCTCGGGCGACGCGAACCTCGGCGGCCTCGTCTCGAGCGTCGTGACGAACGACCTGCGCCGCTCCGGCTACTTCCTGCCGCTGGAGAAGGGCCGATTCCCCGAATCGCCGAACTTCGATGCCGCCCCCGGCTTCGAGAAGTGGCGCGCGGCCGGCGTGCAGGGCCTCGTCACCGGCCGCGTCTCGCGCGACGCCTCGGGCCGCCTCAAGGTCGAGTTCCGCTTGTGGGACGTGACCTCGGGCCAGCAGATCACCGGCCAGCAATACGGCACCGACGCCGCCAACGCGCGCCGCGCCGGGCACCTGATCTCGGACAGCGTCTACACCAAGATCACCGGCCTCGGGCCGTGGTTCGACAGCCGCATCGCCTTCGTCGACGAATCCGGCCCGAAGGAGAACCGCCGCAAGCGCCTGATGGTGATGGACCAGGACGGCGCCAACGTCCGGGCGCTCACCACCGGCGAGAACGCCGTCGTCGCCCCGCGCTACTCGCCGGCGACGCAGGACATCGCCTTCATGGCGCAGGCCGCCGGCCACCAGCCGCGGGTGCAGGTGATCAACCTCGAGACCGGCAGCCGGACGGCGATGGGCAACTTCGACTCGATGAGCGCGAGCCCGCGCTTCTCACCCGATGGCCGCCGCCTCATCATGAGCGTGCAGCAGGGCGGCAACGCAGACATCGTCACGATGGACATCGCCTCGAAGGCCCAGCATTCGATCACCAATGGCATGGCGATCGACACGTCGCCGACCTACTCGCCGGACGGCGGCCAGATCGTGTTCGAATCCGACCGCGGCGGCTCGCAGCAGGTCTACGTGATGGGCGCCGACGGCTCGAACCCGCACCGCATCTCGTTCGGGGAGGGCTCGGCCTCGCAGCCGGCCTGGTCGCCCAAAGGAGACCTCATCGCCTTCACCCGCCAGCGCAAGGGTGGCTTCGCGATCTGCGTGATGAAGCCCGACGGCTCCGGCGAGCGGGTGCTGACGGAAGGCTTCCACAACGAGGGGCCGACCTTCGCGCCGAACGGCCAGTACGTGCTGTTCTTCCGCGATCCCGGCGGCCAGGGCGGCGGCAAGCTCTACATGGTCGACATCACCGGCAAGGTCGAAAATCCGGTGCCGACCCCGTCCTACGCCTCCGACCCGACCTGGTCGCCGCTGCTGGCCGGGAAGTAGTTTTCGGAAGCGGAGCCCGGCGACCCGTCGGGCTCCCCTTCACCCGCGCTTCTGCGCCTTCACGTATCCACCGATCGCGGCCTGGCAGTTCGGCGAGAGGCTGGCGCGGTTCTGCTTGAAGCAGGCCTGGACCTCCGGGGCGTCGGGGGAGAATTCGCTGCATAGGGCGAGGTAATCGCCGGTGCAGTTCTGCTTCAGCGCGGCGCGGTCGGGCACGGCCGACGCGTTCGGCGCGGCGAGCGCGGCGGTGGCGGACAGGGTGAACGCGAACACGGTACGAACGAGCAAGGTCGGCTTCCTTCAGCGACCCGGACGACCCGGGCGGAGGTGCGTAGACCAGCCCATCCTGGCCGGAATGGGTTAGCTTGGCCGTCGGCCTCCAGCTTCACCCCTCGCGCAGAAGCCGGTCGCGCGCTCGGAGTGCCGGGAAGAGCCGGCCCCAGAGCACGGCGACCAGCACGGTGGCCGCGCCCCCGACCACCACGGCCGGCACCGCGCCGATCAGCGCCGCGACCGAGCCGGACTCGAACTCGCCGAGTTCGTTCGAGGCGCCGATGAAGACGGTGTTCACCGCCGACACCCGGCCGCGCATCGCGTCCGGGGTCTCGCCTTGAACGAAGGTCTGGCGGACGTAGACGCTGATCATGTCGGCGGCACCCGTGACGAACAGGCAGGCCATCGACAGCGGCAGGGAGGTCGAAAGGCCGAACACGATGATCGCGACACCGAAGACCGCTACGGCGCGCAGCATCCTCACGCCCGCATGGCGCCGCAGCGGCCGGTAGGCCAGCACGACGGCCATCAGCACGGCGCCGGCCGCGGGCATGCTCCGAAGCGCCCCGAGCCCGAGCGGGCCGACATGCAGCACCTCGGCCGCAAAGATCGGCAGCAGGGCGGTGGCGCCCCCGAGCAGCACCGCGAACAAGTCGAGGCTGATCGCGCCGAGCACCACCGGATGGGCCCGGATATAGCCGATCCCGGCCGACAGCGTCGCCCAGGTCACCGGCGGCCGCTCCGACACGGGGGCCGGGCGGAAGCGGATCGCGGCGGTGGCGACCGCCGCGAGGGCGAAGCTGGCGGAGGCCGAGCCGAACACCACCTTGGGCCCAAGGGCGTAGAGGAAGCCGCCGAGCGCCGGCCCGAGCACCGACGCGCTCTGCCAGAGCGAGGCGTTCCAGGCGATCGCCGAGCCGAACAGGTCGCGCGGCACCAAGGTCGGCAGCAGCGCCTGCAGGGAGGGGTTGGCGAAGGCGCGCGCCGTACCGATCAACACGACGAGCCCGTAGATCGGCCAGACCGCGCCGGCGCCGCGCCAGGCGTAGGCGAGCAGCGCCGCGCTGGTCGCCGCCTGCACCGCGAAGGACGCCGCCGCCACCAGGCGCCGGTCGTAGGTGTCGGCGACGTGCCCGGTGATCAGCGCGGCCAGCATCGCTGGGAGGAACCCCGCCAGCCCGACGAGGCCGAGCGCGAGCGCCGAGTGGGTCAGGTCGTAGACGAACCAGCCGACCGCCACCGCCTGCATCTGGTAGGCAAGGCCGGTGAGGAACCGGGACATGCCGAACAGGCGGAAGTCGCCGTTGCGGAAGACGGTCCAGCCGGATGAGGAAGGTTCGTACATCGCCTGCGTCGTGGCCACGCGAAACCGCTTGGTCAAGCCGGCCGGCGAGGTCGTATTGAGCGTCTGCGTCGAGACTGCGATACCAAGCGTGTGGATCGCTGCGAACGCGTCGGCGGCGTCATGGAATGTCTGCGATGCCGTCGCCGACCGCTAGCGGGACGACAGGGCGCAACCTTACTCTTAGATAGCCCCTTTGACTTACACCTAGAAGTTGTTGCTGCGACCCATAAACTAATATGTCATGTTCAAAGTCTTGGAAGCCGATTTTTTAAGCTTTCTCCGCAATATTACATGAAGATCACGAACTACAAGGCTCACTGGAATGTCGTTTATCAACCAGAAGGTGAATGCCGTCATCGATGCGATCGACCGGTCACAGGCCCGCATTGTGTTCGGCCTGGACGGCCGGATCCTCGATGCAAACGCGAATTTCCTGAGCCTGTTCGGCTATGCCTTGTCTGAGATCCGCGGCCAGCATCACGGAATCTTGATGGAGGGCGCCGAGCGCGAGACCGCAGAGTATCGAGCGTTCTGGGAGGCCTTGGCCCGCGGCGAGACGCAAGCCCGCACCTTCAAGCGCGTCGCCAAGGACGGCCGTGAGATCTGGCTGCAGGCCTCCTACAATCCGGTGCTCGATCGCGGCGGCCGGCCGGTACAGGTCGTCAAACTCGCCACCGACATCACCGCCGAGACCAAGGCGGCAGCAATCTGCCAGGGCCAGATCGATGCGCTCAACCGCTCCCAGGCGGTGATCCACTTCACGCTGGACGGCATCGTCACCGATGCGAACGCGAACTTCCTTACGACGATGGGCTACCGCCTCGACGAAATCAAAGGCCGCCACCACCGGATCTTCGTCGAGGCGGCGGACGCCGCCTCGCCCGCCTACGCCGCGTTCTGGAAGACGCTAGCCGCGGGCACCTTCCAGGCGGGCGAGTTCCGCCGGGTGGGCAAGGCCGGCCAGGAGGTCTGGATCCACGGCGCCTACAATCCGATCCTGGACCGCGATGGACGTCCCTTCGCCGTGGTGAAGTTCGCTACCGACGTGACCGCGCAGGTAAACGAGCGCCGCCGCCGCGCTGAAGGCCAGCGCCTCATCCAGGTCGACCTCGGCCACATCATGCAGGAGATGTCGGGGGTCAGCCGCCAATCGACCGAGACCGCGCGCGCGGCGGCCGAGACCTCCGGCAACGTCCAGGCGGTGGCAGCCGGGGCCGAGGAGTTCTCGGCGTCGATCGAGGAACTGACCCGGCACGCGGTCGAGGCGAAGTCGGCATCCGACGAGGCGGTCGGCCGCTCGGACGAAGCGCGCACCATCATCTCCGGCCTCACGGCCTCGGCCGAGCGGATCGGCAGCGTCATCACCACGATTCGCACCATCGCCGACCAGACCAACCTCCTGGCTCTGAACGCGACCATCGAGGCGGCGCGCGCCGGTCAGGCTGGCCGCGGCTTCGCGGTGGTCGCCGCCGAGGTGAAGGCCCTGGCCACGCAGTCGTCGCAGGCGACCGAGGAGATCGGGAGGCAGGTCACCGCTGTGCAGGAGGCGACGGCCGAGGCAGTACGGGCGATCGAGCTCGTGAGCCAGACGATCGGGCAGGTCAGCCAAATCTCGCTCAGCGTCTCCTCCGCCGTGACGCAGCAGGCGGCGGTGACGCGTGACATGTCGGTGAACATGCAGAACGCGGCCGAGAGCGTCCAGCGCGTCCGGCTGAACATGGACGGCATCGCCGACGCCTCGAGGACCGTCGACACCCGCGTCCAGGCCGTGGCCGAGGCGGCCCGCGCCCTCGGCTGAACCGGGGCGGCCTACTCGGCCGCCTCCTCGGTCGCCTCGGATTCCAGGTCCCGCGCCGCGTGCGACGCGGGCAGGACGATCGGGAAGGTGCAGCTCACGCAGGTGCCGGCGCCGGGGCGCGAATCGAGCGAGACCCGGCCGCCATGCAGCTCGACGAAGGAGCGCACGATCGACAGGCCGAGGCCGACCCCGCGATGGCGCGTGCCGAGGGTGTGGCTCTCGAACCGGTCGAACACGTGGGCGGCGATCTCGGGCGGCATGCCACGGCCCTGGTCGCGCACGCTGAGGACGAGGTCGCCAGCCGTCCGGCGCGCCTGCACGGTGATGCTCTGGCCGGCGCTGGAGAAGCCGACGGCGTTCGACATCAGGTTGAAGAGGATCTGGCGGACGCGCTTCCCGTCCACGAACACGCTACCGATGTCGTCGGGCACGTCGAGGACGAGGCTGAGATCGGATTCCGCGAGGCGGTCCTCGATGCCGAGCAGCGCGGCCTCGATGGTGGCCTGAACGTCCACGGTCTCGCGCTGGAGCTCGAGGGAACCGGCATCGATCGAGGCGAGGTCGAGGATGTCGTTGATGATCACCAGGAGCGCGCCGGACGAGCG
This sequence comes from Methylobacterium sp. WL8, assembly GCF_008040045.1. Lineage (NCBI taxonomy): Bacteria > Pseudomonadati > Pseudomonadota > Alphaproteobacteria > Hyphomicrobiales > Methylobacteriaceae > Methylobacterium > Methylobacterium sp. WL8. The sequence continues at coordinate 41,022 of NZ_VRVF01000007.1, forward strand.
CATGATGTGATCGGAATATTCGCGCTGGCGGGCGTTCAGCGCACCCACGGTCTCGTCTCCGAGAAGCTGGGTGAAGCCGATGATGTTGGTGAGCGGCGAGCGCAGCTCGTAGGAGACGTGGTGGACGAACGTGTCGCGAAGCTGCGCCGCCTTTTCGAGCGCGTCGTTCTTCTCGGTCAGCGCCCGCTCGACGTTCACGCTTGCGGTGACGTCGATCAGGGTGATCAACGTCGCGCCTTCGGGCAGAGGCTGGGCGGTGCAGTCGAGCACGGTGCCGTCCACCATCTCGAGCTTGCAGGCGATGCCGGTGCGCGATTCGAGGCCAACCACCGCGTCGCGGATGTCGAGCCACGGCTCGTCGGCTGGCGCCAGCACGCGGCACGCCTCGATCACCGCCTCGACGTGCGGGCGGGCTTCCAGGCTCTCGTGGTCTAGTCGCCAGGCAGCGGCGAAGGCGCGGTTGGCAAAGGTGAGGCGCCCGTCGGCGCCGAACACCGCCACCGGCTCCTTGAGGGTATCCAGGGTCTCGGCCTGCACCCGCATCAGCGCATTGTATTGCGATTCGAGCTTCATCCGGTCTGAGACGTCATCGAAAAGGTAGGTCAGGCCGCCTTGCGGGTTCGGCTCGGCCAGCACCCGCAGCGTGCGGCCGTCGGGCAGGTACCACCAGGCCGGGTTGGCTTCCGCCGACCGGTAGGCGGCCAGCACGCCCTGCTTCCAGCTGCGGAAGTCGGCATGCTCCTCGAGCTTTCGCGCGGCGCGCAGGTGGTCGAGGATCTCGCCGTCGAGGGGGCGGGCGTCGAGGAAGCCTTGGTCGAGGTCCCAGAGCTGGCGGTAGGCGGCGTTGTGGAAGATCAGCCGCTGGCCGGCATCGAACATCGCGACCGCGGTCGGCAACTGGTCCAGGGTGCGGACATTGGCGTCCATCTGGCGCTGCAGGTCGGCGCGCACACTCTCCAGCTCGGAGACGTCCACCGCGATCCCGACCCGTCCGCCCTCCAGGGCGGTCTCGGTGACGTCGAGGATACGCCGGCCACCCGCCACCACCGCGGACAGGCGAAGTGCCGGACGTTGCCCGGCGGGGCGGCGCTGGGCGTCCTCGCGGGCGATCATCTCGCGGGCCGGACGGTCGAGGAGCTCGATGCCGTCCTGGATCGCGCCCTCGCGGGTGGTGGCTTCCACGGCGGCGACGTAGGCGGTGTTGACCCAGGCGAGGCTGCCCTCGCGGTTGCGCCGCCAGACCGGCTGCGGGATCGCGTCGAGGAGGCCGGCCAGCGCCGAGAGGCCGCGGCGGGCATCTTCCAGGGTCTCGCGCAACTCGGAGATCTGCCGTCGGTCCTCGGTGGTCTCGCGCAGGCGCAGCAGGACGCGGCCGGCCACCGCCTGACCCTGCGCCTCGATGCTGCGGCCGGACTGGCTCCGCAGCGTCGCGCGGAAGCTCGTGCCGCGCACCCGAAGCGCCTCGACGGCGGTCTCGACCGCCTCGGCGTCGGCGGGGACGAGCCAGCTGCCGAAGGCGAGGATGCGGCGGGCCGAGCCGGAGGCCGGACGCGCGCCGTCGAAGGCGAGGCCGACATCGCCTTCGACCACCGCCTCGCTGCGGCCGTCCCAGGTCACGATGATCTGGCGCTCGGCGGCGAGCAGCATTTCGGCCCGGTCGTGGGCGCCGCTGAGGGCGTCGAGGGCCGCCGCCTGCTCGCGCTCGCGGCGGGTCCAGCGCGAGCGCTCGCTCAGATAGAGAAGGGCGACGATGGTGGCGAAGGCGACGAGGCCGCCGAAGATCGCTGCGGCGGCGACGTTGTGCATGTGCGAGCCGAAACCCCAGCTCGGAAGGTCGGCGCCCGCCGCAAGGGAGGGAGCCGGCAGGCCGACGGCGGCGATGAAGAGAGCGCCGGCCCCGGCTGTGCGCCGTGCCGCCCGATCGACCGCCATGATCCGTCCCGTCTCCAAAAACCGCCGGTCAGATCGACGCGAACGAACGCGCGGCGACGGGTCCCCGCCCGCACGATTCGGGTGGATGGAGATCCGACGACCCGACGACCTGTCGAACCGCAGGTAGTCTAACGCGCCGGGGATTTGCGCCGGAAGGGGAATTAGCTTGGCTGTAACCCGTCGCCGGCAGGTCGCAGACGAACGACACACAGAAGACACAGTCCGCCATGGCCCTTGCGGCTTGACAAACGAAGAGGGCCCGGCGCTTCCGCCGGGCCCTCTTGTCGCTCGTCCGTACCGCTCGGCGCGTGCCCGCGCCGAGCGCCTCAGTAGCGGTAGTGGTCGGGCTTGAACGGGCCGTTCTCGGAGACGCCGATGTAGGCGGCCTGGTCGGGGCGGAGCTTGGAGAGCTTCACGCCGATCTTCTCGAGGTGGAGGAGGGCCACCTTCTCGTCCAGCGCCTTCGGCAGGGTGTAGACCTGCTTCTGGTACTTGCCCGGGTTGGTCCAAAGTTCGATCTGGGCGAGCGTCTGGTTGGTGAACGAGGCCGACATCACGAAGGACGGGTGGCCGGTGGCGTTGCCGAGGTTCACCAGGCGACCTTCCGACAGCAGGATGATGCGGTGGCCGTCGGCGAAGGTGATCTCGTCCACCTGCGGCTTGATGTTCGACCACTTGAGGTTCTTGAGGCCGGCGACCTGAATCTCGTTGTCGAAGTGACCGATGTTGCAGACGATCGCCCGGTCCTTCATCGCCCGCATGTGGTCGAGGGTGATGATGTCCTTGTTGCCGGTGGCGGTGACGAAGATGTCGGCGCGCGGCGCCGCGTCTTCCATCGTCACGACCTCGTAGCCTTCCATCGCGGCCTGGAGCGCGCAGATCGGGTCGACCTCCGAGACCAGCACGCGGCAGCCGGCGTGGCGCAGGGAGGACGCCGAGCCCTTGCCGACGTCGCCGAAGCCGGCGACCATCGCGACCTTGCCGGCCATCATCACGTCGGTGCCGCGGCGGATGCCGTCGACCAGCGACTCGCGGCAGCCGTAGAGGTTGTCGAACTTCGACTTGGTGACGGCGTCGTTCACGTTGATCGCCGGGAAGAGCAGCTTGCCCTCCTTGGCGAGGTTGTAGAGGCGGTGAACGCCGGTCGTGGTCTCTTCGGAGACGCCCTTGATCGAGTCGGCGAGACCGGCGAACCAGCCCTTCGGCTTCTCGGCGAGCTTCTTCTTCAGGAGCGCGAAGAAGATCTCCTCCTCCTCGGACTCCGGCTTGTCGAGGAAGGCGGTGTCGCCGTTCTCGGCACGCAGGCCCAGGTGGACGAACATGGTGGCGTCGCCGCCGTCGTCGAGGATCATGTTCGGCATGCCGCCGCCATGCCAGTCGAACAGCTTCGAAGTGTAGTCCCAGTACTCCTCCAGGGTCTCGCCCTTGATGGCGAAGACCGGGATGCCGGCGGCAGCGATCGCCGCGGCGGCGTGGTCCTGGGTCGAGTAGATGTTACAGGACACCCAGCGGATGTCGGCGCCGAGGGACTTCAGCGTCTCGATCAGCACCGCGGTCTGGATCGTCATGTGCAGCGAGCCGGCGATCCTGGCGCCCTTGAGCGGCTGCGACGGGCCGTACTCCTCGCGGGTGGCCATCAGGCCCGGCATCTCGGTCTCGGCGATCGAGATTTCCTTACGGCCGTAATCGGCCAGGCCGATGTCCTTGACGATGTAATCCTGGGCCATGCTGCGTCGCTCCGTGTCTCGGGTTGCCTCTCGCCGAGGCATCTAGCAGAGCACCGGATACGAAGCAATCAAGACATAAAGATGTCTTTATGCGTTTTCGAACGACTTCAGGAAGCTCGCGCTCAGCTCTTCAGGCGGTAACCGGTGCGGAAGATCCAGGCGACGAGGCCGAGGCAGACCGCCAGGAACAGGCCGGTCATCGCGAGGCTGATGCCGATGGCGACGTCGGCCGTGCCGAAGAAGGCCCAGCGGAATCCACTGATTAGGTAGACCACCGGGTTTGCGAGGCTGACGGTCCGCCAGAACGGCGGCAGCATCTCGATCGCGTAGAAGCTGCCGCCGAGGAAGGTCAGCGGCGTCACGACGAGGAGCGGCACCAGCTGCAGCTTCTCGAAGCCGTCGGCCCAGAGGCCGATGACGAAGCCGAACAGGCTGAAGGTCACCGCCGTCAGCACCAGGAAGGCCATCATCCAGACCGGGTGCTCGATGTGAAGCGGCACGAACAGGGCGGCGGTGGCGAGGATGATCAGCCCGATCAGGATCGATTTCGAGGCCGCGGCGCCGACATAACCGAGCACCACCTCCACCGGTGAGATCGGCGCCGACAGGATCTCGTAGATCGTGCCCGCGAAGCGCGGGAAGTAGATGCCGAACGAGGCGTTGGCGATGCTCTGGGTCAGCAGCGCGAGCATCACGAGGCCCGGCACGATGAAAAGGCCGTAGGGCACGCCGTCGACGGTGCTCATGCGCGACCCGATCGCCGCACCGAACACCACGAAGTAGAGCGAGGTCGAGATCACCGGTGCGAGGATGCTCTGCATCGCCGTGCGCCAGAAGCGGCTCATCTCGAACCGATAGATCGCGCGGATGGCAGGCCAGTTCATCGGTTTGCCTCTCGATACTGACGCCCAGAGAGGCGAGCGCCACACGGGCGGCGACGCGCATTCGCGCTTGCCGGCAGCCGGGGGATGGTGGGTTGGGATCTCGCGGCCGCCGGGATCATGCGCGTTCCCTGACGAGGTCGACGAAGATATCTTCCAGAGATGACTGGCTGGTGCGCAGGTCGCTGAACCGGATGCCGGCCGCGCCTAGGTCGGTGAGCAGGCCGGTGATGCCGGTGCGCTCGGCCTTGGCGTCGTAGGTGTAGACGAGCTCCTGCCCGCCTTGGCTCAATTCAAGGCCGCGGTCGGCAAGGTCGGCCGGCAACGCGGCCAGCGGCGCCTGCAACTGAAGCGTGAGCTGCTTGCGCCCGAGTTTGCGGATCAGCTCGGCCTTCTCCTCGACCAGGATGATCTCGCCCTTGCGGATCACGCCGATCCGGTCGGCCATCTCTTCGGCTTCTTCGATGTAGTGCGTGGTTAGGATCACGGTCACGCCCTGCTCGCGCAGGCGCCGCACCATGCGCCACATGTCCTGGCGGAGTTCCACGTCGACGCCCGCCGAGGGCTCGTCGAGGAACAGCACCGTCGGCTCGTGCGAGAGCGCCTTGGCGATGAGAACCCGGCGTTTCATGCCGCCCGACAGGGTCATCAGCCGCGCGTCGCGCTTCTCCCAGAGCGAGAGGTCGCGCAGCACGCGCTCGATGTGGCCTGGGTCCTTCTTCAGCCCGAACAGTCCGCGGGTGAAGCTCACCGTGTTCCACACGCTCTCGAAGGCGTCGGTGGTGAGTTCTTGAGGCACCAGCCCGATCGCCTTGCGCGCGCCGCGATAGCCGGAGCCGATGTCGTGCCCGTCCACCGTCACGGTGCCGGTGCTCGGCGTGACGATGCCGCAGACGATGTTGATGAGCGTCGACTTGCCGGCCCCGTTCGGCCCGAGCAGGGCGAAGATCTCGCCGCGGGCGATCGCGAGGTTCACGGTCTTCAGGGCCGAGAGGCCCGAGGCATAGGTCTTCGACAGGTTCTCGATGGAGATGATCGGCGACATCGTGGCCCGTTCAGGAAGTTCCGGCCCGGCGAAGGCGGAAAGGGAGTGCCCTACAGCATTTCCGTAGCGTCCTGCAGGGCGACGAATTAGACGCCCATCGCGCGCGGTGTCGAATGGCACCTGCCACTTTCACGTGCACCTCGGCAGCCATCGCGCCCGGCTCACCGCTTGCGCGGCGCCCGCCTCGCCGGCTTGCGGACCGGCGGCACCACCTCCGCGTCCGCCTCGAACATCTCGTCGGTCTCCGCCGGCGCCGGTGCGACCACACGCGGGGCCGGCTTCGGCACCGGGCGGAAGCGCGGCGGGTCGGCCACCGTCTCCGGCGCTTCCCACACCGCCAACATCGGCATCGGCGGCGGGTCGCGCTTCGGGCGGCCGCGCGGCTTCAGTTCGGGCTCTGGCATCGGGTCGAAGGCGTGGGCCAGCACCTTCTTCATCACGCCGGGCAGCGGCTCCTCGTCGAGGTCGCGGCGCGGGGTGAAGCGCATCCCGGCCGGCTCCTGCGTCGACAGCGCGACGCGGGCCAGGAACACGGTCAGCTCCAGCGGGAAGTGGGTGAAGCCGTGCCGCACCAGGCCGGGCAGGCGCTTCCAGCGCGCGTCGAGCGGCGCGTCGAGGAGCGCGCCGGCAGGGTCGTAGTCGGGCGCCCACGGGCTCATCGGCGGCTCGGCCATGCTGCCGAGCAGGCCTTCCGGCGGGCGGGTGCGGAGCAGGACCGCCTCGTCACCCGAGCGGACCACGACGAAGGCCGCGCCGCGCCGCAGGGTGCCTTTCACCGCCTTCACCTTACGCGGGAAGGTCTCCGGGTTGCCGGCCGCGCGAGCGCGGCAGGGCGCCATCCACGGGCACAGCGCACAGGCCGGACGCTTGGGCGTGCAGATGGTGGCGCCGAGATCCATCACGGCCTGCGCGAAGTCGCCGGGCCGCTCGGTCGGCACCAAAGCTTGCGTCACGCGCCGGATTTCGGGACGCGCGCCGGGCAAGGGCGCCTCGATCGAAAACAGCCGCGTCATCACGCGCTCGACGTTGCCGTCCACCGCCGCCTCGGGCCGGTCGAAGGCGATCGCCGCCACCGCGCCCGCCGTGTAGGCGCCGACGCCGGGGAGCTTGCGCAACCCATCGAGGTTGTCGGGGAATCGCCCAGCCGCAGCGACCGCCTTGGCGCAGGCGTGGAGGTTGCGCGCCCGGGAATAGTAGCCGAGCCCGGCCCAGGCCGACATCACCGCCTCCTCCGGGGCCGCGGCCAGGGCTTCGATGTCGGGGAAACGGGCGAGGAAGGTCGCGAAGTAGGGCTTCACCGCCGCGATCGTGGTCTGCTGCAGCATCACCTCGGAGAGCCAGACCCGGTAGGGATCGGGCCGCTCGCCGGGCAGCGCGCGCCAAGGCAGGACGCGGCGGTGCCGGTCGTACCAGACCAGCAGGTCGGCGGCCTTCGGGGAGGGTTCGGACGCAGGCATCGCCGGCAGGCATAGCGGCATGGCGCGTGCGCCGAAAGCGCTCCCTTTGCCGCCGGCCTTGCGCTATCCTCGCCGTCGCAACCGGCGGGATCTTCCACAAGCATGGCGCGCGTCAAACCGCTGGCCGAACTGATCGAGGGCTGCATCGGCCCGGCCTTCGCGGCGCAGGGCTTCGCCTCGACCGACATCCTCGCGGCATGGCCGGACATCGTCGGCGAGCGCCTGGCGAAGTTCTGTAGGCCCTCGAAGCTCGAATGGCCCAAGCGCAAGCGCCGGACCGAGGACGCGCCCGATTCGGGCACGCTGGTGGTGCGGGTCGAGGGCGTGTTCGCGATCGAGCTGCAGCATCTGGCGCCGGTGGTGATCCAGCGGATCAACGCCCATTACGGCTGGGCCTGCGTCGGCCGCATCGTGCTGCAGCAGGACCGGGTCGGGCGCGTCGCCCGGCGCGCACCGGAACCGACGGTGGATCCGGGCCGGCGCGGCGAGATCGCGCAGGCGGTCTCCGCCATCGAGCACGACGGCCTACGCGATGCCCTCGACCGCCTCGGGCTCGCCGTCGTGGCGACCTCGCCCCGGCGCTAGGCGCCTTGCCAGGGTGCGCCGGCGCGGTTACCGCATCCCGAGAAGTCGACAGGACGGAACGCGGAAGGCAGGCACGGCCATGATCACCCGGCGCGACGCTTTGAAAGCCACGGGCCTCGCCATCGGCGCCGCCCTCATCCTGCCGAAGCTGTCGGCGGCCGCGTTCGCCGAGAGCGTGCCGGTCGACGGGCTGATGCAGCCGGGTCCGCTGGGCGACGTCTGGCTCGGGCCGAAGGACGCGAAGGTGACGATCATCGAGTACGCATCGATGACCTGCTCGCACTGCGCCGCCTTCCACAAGGCAACCTACCCGACCCTCAAGGAGCGCTACATCGACACCGGCAAGGTACGGTTCACGCTACGGGAATTCCCCCTCGATCCCCTCGCCACCGCCGCCTTCATGCTGGCGCGCTGCGACGGCGACGCGAAGTACTACCCGATCACCGACCTGCTCTTCGACCAGCAGCCGGCCTGGGCCTTCACGCCGAAGCCCGTCGACGCCCTGGAGCAGATGCTGAAGCAGGCCGGGATCTCGAAGGACAAGTTCGAGACCTGCCTCAAGGACCAGAAGCTTTACGCCGCCGTGAACGGCGTGAAGCAACGCGGGCTCGAGACCTTCAAGGTCGATTCGACGCCGACCTTCTTCATCAACGGCGAGCGTTACACCGGCGAGATGACGGTCGATGGAATCGAGAAGATCATCAAGCCGATCCTCGGCGCGTGAGGGGGTTCCGGCCGGCCTGCGCGCGACGGCTTGCGCGCGTGCGGGCTTGGGCCGGAATTCCTCAATGCCGAGAATGATTTAAGCTCGGCCTTTCGAGCCTTGACACCCTGGGGCGCCGAAACTAAGGTGCGCCGCGCTTCAAGGAGGCAATCCGCCCGGTTTCGTTCCTCTCGCCAATGTGAGTTTTCGCTGTGAGCGGCAACGACGCAAGGGAGGAGGGTGAGACCGGACGGCCCGTGCCGCCCGACAGCGAACTCTCGGCGAGGCTCCGACGTCTCGAGACGCAGATCGAACGGAAGCGGCCCCCGGCCCCTCCCGCTCATCCGTCGCGTTCAGGGTCGTCCGGAAATCCCTCCGCCCTCGGGCAGGCCATGACGATCTCCACTGAGTTCGTCGCCGGCGTGATCGCGGGCGGGGTACTCGGCTGGATCTTCGATCGGATGCTCGGGACGAAGCCCTGGGGACTGATCGTCTTCCTGATGCTGGGGTTCGTCGCCGGCGTCTTCAACGTGATGCGGGCGTCCGGTTTCGCCGGGGCCCGTTCCGGACGGGACACCCCACGGGATCCGTGAGGGCGACCGGTGTCTTGTGACCAACGACCGGGTTCGGCCATGCGGGCCGCCGGCAGCGAAACGTGAGGGCGGAAGACGGCATGGCGGCCAGCATCGACCCGGGGCACTCCGTCGCCTTGCGACCGGATCCGATCCATCAGTTCGAGCTCAAGTCGATTCTGCCCTTCGGGCATCTCGGCCATCAGGAACTCGCGTTCACCCAGTCGGCGCTGTACATGTTCGCCGCCGTCGGCGTCATCGCGCTCCTGACGATCGTCGCGACCTCCAGCCGCTCGGTGGTGCCGGGCAGGATGCAGTCGCTGGCTGAGATCTTCTACGAGTTCATCGCCGACACCCTGCACCAGGCCACCGGCGACGGCGGCAAGCGCTTCATGCCGCTGGTGTTCTCGCTGTTCATGTTCGTGCTGATCCTCAACCTGTTCGGCATGATCCCCTACGCCTTCGCGGTGACGAGCCACCTCGTCGTCACCTTCGGCCTCGCGGCCCTGGTGATATCGGTCGTGGTGATCTACGGCGTGATGAAGCACGGCGCCCACTTCTTCGGCCTGTTCGTGCCGCAGGGCGTTCCGAAGCCGCTGCTGGCGCTTCTGGTGCCGATCGAGGTGATCTCGTTCATCTCGCGGCCGATCAGCTTGTCGGTGCGTCTGTTCGCCAACGTGCTCGCCGGGCACATCGCGATGAAGATCTTCGCATTCTTCGTCGTCGGGCTGCTTTCCGCAGGCGCATGGAGCGTGCTATCGCCCCTCCCGCTGTTCCTGACGATCGCGCTGACGGCCCTCGAATTCCTCGTTGCGGCGCTTCAGGCCTACGTCTTCGCGACGCTGACGGCGATCTACCTCAACGACGCGCTTCACCCCGGCCACTAACGGCCGGCTCCACCCGCGGCAAACGACGCACTCGTTTCTAGACACTTCAGGAGTTTTCTATGGATCCCGTCGCTGCGAAGTACATCGGCGCCGGCCTCGCTTGCCTCGGCATGGCCGGCGCGGGCATCGGCCTCGGAAATCTGTTCGGCCAGTTCCTGGCGGGCGCCCTTCGCAACCCCTCGGCCGCCGACGGCCAGCGCGCTACGCTGCTCCTCGGCTTCGCGCTGACGGAAGCGCTCGGCATCTTCTCGCTGCTGATCGCCCTGCTCCTGCTGTTCGCCGTCTGATCGACGTCGACATCGCCGCCGCGCCGTTCCAGGCCGCGGCGGCCGATCACCGGTGAGCGCTCCGCCCGTCGCGCGAGCGCTCGATTTCTTCCAAGGTCATACGGACGGGGCCATGGCGCAGCCGAATTCCCTCACCACACCGCCTCCCGGTTCCGACGTCCACATGGTGCCGGCCGGCGCCCCGGAGCCGGTGCATTCCGCTGCGTTCCCGCCCTTCGAGACCCACACCTTCCTGGCGCAGCTGATCTGGCTCGCCCTCGCCTTCGGCCTGCTCTACTGGCTGATGGCCAACATCGCCCTCCCGCGCATCCAGGGCATCCTGCACGACCGCTCCGCGCGACTCGCCGCCGACCTCGACCAGGCGCAGGCGATGAAGGCCGAGGCCGACGCCGCCGGCGAGGCCTACGCCAAGTCGCTGCGCGACGCGCAGGGCAAGGCCCGCGAGATCGCCCAGGGCACCCGCAACGACCTTGCCGCCGCCGCCGAGACCAAGCGAAAGGCGCTCGAGGCCGAGCTCAACCAGAAGATCGCAGCCTCCGAGGCGACGATCCAGAGCCGGACCCAGGAAGCCATGGGTAACGTGCGCTCCATCGCCAGCGAGACCGCCTCGGCGATCGTCGAGCGGCTGACGGGCCAGGCGCCGGACCAGGCCAGCCTCGACCGCGCCCTCGATTCCACCGCGACCGCGCACTGAGACGGAAGAACCCATCATGTTGATGACAGCGGAATTCTGGGTTGCCGTCGCGTTCGTCATTTTCATGGCGATCGTCTGGAAGGTCGGCGGCTTCGGGATCATGACCAAGGGCCTCGACGGCCGCGCCACCCGCGTCCGCCACGAGCTCGACGAGGCCAAGCGCCTGCGCGAGGAGGCGGCCGCCGTGCTCGCCGACTACAAGCGTCGCCGCACGGAAGCGGAGCGCGAGGCCGAGGCGATCATCTCGAGCGCCCGCGAGGAAGCCGAGCGCGCCGCAGCCGAAGGCCGCCAGCGCCTCGACGACTTCATCGCCCGCCGCACCAAGTCGGCCGAGACCAAGATCGCCCAGGCCGAGGCGAAGGCCCAGGCCGAAGTCCGCGCCGCCGCGGCCGACGCCGCGGTGAAGGTCTCCGAGACGATCCTGCGCGAGCGCATGCAGGGCGACGCCGCCCAGGCGCTGGTGCGTTCCAGCCTCGGCGAGATCCGGACCCGCATGCGGGCGTAAGCGCCGCATCACCGTGACGAACGGATCAAGCCGCCTTCGGGCGGCTTTTTCGTGTGCTTTCCAATGTGCGGAAGTCGTTCGAGCAGGCTTGTGCGTCGTTCGACGCCAGCGCAGTCGGACGCCCCCGCCGTTCGAGGAAGGGGCGTGCGACTGCGGGCTTAACTGACAAGACGACGATGAGTGGTGGGCGCCAGGCGCGGGTGGTTCAGCCTGCCGCGCCCATCACCGCGCGCAGCTTCGCGCGGTAGGTGTCGATGACCACGAGCTTACCGGCGCGCTCGGCGTGCCAGAACGTCCAGCCGTTGCAGGCGGGCAGGCCCTGGACCAGGGCCCCGACCTTGTGGATCGAGCCGATGGCGACGCCGACGTCGAGCTGGCCGTCCGGACGCACGGTCGCCTTGAAGCGGCGGCGCTCGTCGGTAAGCACGTCGCCGGCCTTGAGGTGCCCGGCCTCGACCACGGAGAGGAACGGCACCCGCGGCTCGGCGCGCTTGGTCGGCGCGACGAGGAGCGCAGCCCGCGACAGCGGCACGACCGCGTCGATGCGCCGACGCGCGGCCTCCGCGTAGACCTCTTCGCGCTCGCAGCCGATGAAGCGGCGGCCTAGCAGCTTGGCCACGGCGCCGGTGGTGCCGGTGCCGAAGAACGGGTCGAGCACCACGTCGCCGGGGTTAGTCGCCGAGAGCAGCGTGCGCGCCAGCAGCGCCTCGGGCTTCTGGGTCGGGTGGACCTTGTTGCCGTCGGCACCCTTGAGGCGCTCGTCCCCGGTGCAGAGCGGAATGAACCAGTCCGAGCGCATCTGGAGGTCTTCGTTCCCCCCTTTGAGCGCGTCGTAGTGGAAGGTGTAGCCTTTCGATTCGGCGGAGCGGGAGGCCCAGATCAGGGTCTCGTGCGCGTTGGTGAAGCGCTTGCCGCGGAAGTTCGGCATCGGGTTGGCCTTGCGCCAGACGATGTCGTTGAGGATCCAGAAACCAAGATCCTGCAGCGCGCTGCCGACGCGGAAGATGTTGTGGTACGAGCCGATGACCCACAGGGTAGCGTTCGGCTTCATCACCCGGCGGCAGGCGGTGAGCCAATCGCGGGTGAAGCTGTCGTAGCTGGCGAAGCTTGCAAACTTGTCCCAGTCGTCGTCGACGGCGTCGACCCGGCTCTGGTCCGGCCGCATCAGCGAGGCGTCGCCGAGCTGCAGGTTGTAGGGCGGGTCCGCGAAGACGCAATCGACAGAGGATGCCGGCAGGCGGTTCATCGCCTCGATGCAGTCGCCGACGAGGATCTCGTCGAGGGGAAGGCGCTGGACGGCGGGTACGAGACCCAACCGTGGTGCCGACGAAGCGCGCCCGGTACGCGAGACAAGTTTCCGGGCGGCGGCGTCGGCAACCACGGTACGCGGGGAAGCCATGGCAAACACCGGTTACGCGACTGACAGGCAGACTATGCCCCCGTTAAGGTAAAGGTCGGGTTTCCAATTTGCGGAACTTCATGTCCCGGTTTGGGGCTGGCTCTGCTTGCAAGCTCTCCGATCTGGTCGCCGTGCGTTGCGTTCACACGGATTTAACCTTTGCCGCCGGCGCGGTTTGCCTGGTCGACTCCGAACGCAATCCGCCCCGGCCGGAGCCGACACGGAGTGCGCAACGAAGTGATCGCAGCGTTGCAACTTCAGACATGGAAAAGGCCGCCCCTCCCGGGGCGGCCCTTTCATTCGGCAATCTAAAAAGAAATCACCCGCCGATGCGGTTGGCGAGGGTGGCCGAGTGGCCGTGCTCGTCGGCGATGTAGGGCAGCGCCTCATTGGCGAACTGGCGGCCTGCGGCGTTGTCGCCGTTGCGCGAGTAGGTCTCGTAGAGTGCCAGGGTGCGGGCGTCCGAGCGGGCCTGCTGGTCGATGTAGGTGCGGTCGAAGTCACGGCCGTTGCGGGCCGACTTCAGGCGCTCGATCCGGTTCTGGCCGTTCGGGCCGATCGCGACGCGGCGACCGGGCTCGGTCGGGCTGTTGTCGATGATGCCGACGCCGCCGAGCACGCCGCCGACGATGCTGGTGCCGAGGTTGGCGGCGATGGTCACCGGGGCGAGCACGAGGCCGACCGGGTTGTCGATGCGGGTGTCGAAGCCCTGGCGATCGGAGACGACGGTGCCGCCGCTGCTCAGCGACGTGCCCTCGGGCAGCAGCGCCTTGGTGGTGGCCTCACGCTCGGTGATCACGCGGTTGGCGTAGTTGCGGACCCGAGGGTTGCGCGAACGCTCCAGGGCGATGCGGCTCGACTCGATGCTGACGGCGTCCGAGCGAAGCGCCTCGGCGCGGAACTCGGGTGTGTCGGTGCCGGCGGCGCCGACGCCGCGCTCGAACGGCGAGACGCGGATCGGAAGGGCGTCCTGCGCGAAGGCGGGGGCGGTCAGCGCGGCGAGCGAGAGGCCGAGCACGGCGAGGGTGGCGGTACGCTTCATAGGATGACGATCCTTTTTGTGGTTCGCCGGCACGTCGAGGCGCCAGGGCGATTGCCGGCACAACAACCTGCGTGTCCGCCTGTTCCGCACCTGCGAAGCTTAAAGCCAAGCTTGCAACGCATATCAGCCTACAGAGTTCGCCGTTCGCGAGCTTGTGAGAGGAGTGGCGGAACCCTGATTAATCGTTCTAACAGGATGACTTATGCGAGAACCGGGGGCTTCGCCTGCTTGCCCTACCTACCTGATTTAATGCATTCAATGCATAGCTGCGAGTGGTAGACGACATGCGAGCCCTCTGCTGGATGCTCTCAGTTCCCGGCAAACCGCACGGCGGTCGCGCAAGCGCGGAGGAAAACCCTACGCCTCGGGCTCGGCGTCGGTGAAGAGGCCGACCTGGGTGATCGGATCACGCTTCGGCACGGGAAACCCCATGTGCTCGAAGGCGCGCCGGGTCAGCACCCGTCCGCGTGGCGTGCGCTGCACGAAGCCCTGCTGGAGCAGGTAGGGTTCGATGATGTCCTCGATCGCATCGCGGGGCTCGGAAAGCGCGGCGGCGATGGTCTCGATCCCCACGGGGTTGCCGCCGAACGAGACCGCCAGCAGGGTCAGGTACTTGCGGTCCATCACGTCGAGGCCGACCGGGTCGACGTCGAGCAGCTTCAGCGCCCTGTCTGCGATCGCGCGCGTCACGGTCGGCGCCTCGGCGACCACGGCGAAGTCGCGCACCCGGCGCAGCAGGCGGCCGGCGATGCGCGGCGTGCCGCGGGCGCGTCGCGCGATCTCGTTGGCGCCGTCGTCCGACATGCCGAGCCCGAGCACGCGCGCACCGCGGGAGACGATGAGCTGAAGCTCGTCGATGTCGTAGAACTCGAGCCGGATCGGGATGCCGAAGCGGTCGCGCAGCGGCGTCGTCAGCAGGCCGGCGCGGGTGGTGGCGCCCACCAGCGTGAACTTCGGCAGCTCGATCTTCACGGAGCGGGCGGCCGGCCCCTCGCCGATGATCAGGTCGAGCTGGTAATCCTCCATCGCGGGATAGAGGATCTCCTCCACAGCCGGGTTGAGACGGTGGATCTCGTCGATGAAGAGCACGTCGCGCTCTTCGAGGTTGGTGAGCTGGGCCGCGAGGTCTCCGGCCTTGGCGATCACCGGCCCCGACGTCGAGCGGAAGTTCACCCCGAGCTCGCGCGCGACGATCTGCGCCAGCGTGGTCTTGCCCAGGCCCGGCGGCCCGACGAACAGGACGTGGTCGAGCGCCTGGCCGGTCATCTTCGCGGCCTGGATGAAGACCTCCATGTTGGCGCGCGCCGCCCGCTGGCCGATGAACTCGGACAGGCTCAGCGGACGGATGGTCTGATCGACGTCGTCGGCCCGCTTCTCCGGGTCGAGGATCGCGCTGGTCAGGGGTTTCGGCTTACTCATGGAGCCTCGGCTGGGGATGCGATCCTCCTAACCCGCGGCCGGCGCGATGTCTAAACGCGGCGGCCGCTCGCCAGGTCGTCCCCTCTTATCGCTTCCGACGGCGCCACCACGCGACGAGGTCGGCCCAGGTCGCCTCGATCCAGCGGGCGGACTTTTCGAGCGGCACCTTCAGCCCGGGCACGTCCTGCGCCAGCAGCGCGAGGCCGAGCGGAAGCATCCACAAGCCGAGCACCGGCAGGATCGAGAAGATCCCGCCGAGGATGAACAGCAGCGCGGCCCCGACCCGCAGCCACACCCGCGACGGCTCGCGCAGCCAGTCGACCATGCGCCGCAAGGGATCGGGCAGTTTCTCGGAGAGACGCGAGACGCGCGCGTCCCAATCGTCCGGTGTCGGTTCCATCACCCAGGAACGCACAAGGCGCGAAAACGACGACTCGTTTTTTGGTCAGCGCGGGCGGGACGGCGGGATTCCTCGCTGCTCGCCCATCGAAGCCTGCAAAAACGGACGCCCAATCAGTAGCCCAACGCCAACCCCGTGTTCCGCCGCGGGTCGTTCGCCCCGTAGAACCGGTTCGCGCCGACGGCCTTGCCGCCCAGCACCGGCGCGCCGATCAGGATCGTAGCGAGGTGGTTGGCCGGCTGCGAGCCGGCGAAGTGGTGGCCCATGCCCTCCAGGATCTTGCGGGTGTCCGGCGAGAGCGCGAACCGCTCCACGTTGGTCACGTCGGGCATCCACTGGTTGTGGATGCGGGGCGCGTCGGCGGCCTCCTGCACGTTCATGCCGTAATCGACGACGTTGAGGATGCTTTGCAGCACGACCGTCGGGATGCGGCTGCCGCCCGGCGTCCCGGTGACGAGGACCGGCTTGCCGTCCTTCGAGACGATGGTCGGGCTCATCGAGCTGAGCGGCGTCTTGCCAGGCGCGATGGCGTTGGCCTTGCCCTGCACCAGGCCGTAGATGTTGGGCACCCCGACCTTGGCGGTGAAGTCGTCCATCTCGTCGTTGAGCAGCACGCCGGTGCCCGGCACGGTGATGCGTGCGCCGAACCAGTCGTTGAGGGTGTAGGTCACCGACACGGCGTTTCCGGCGCCGTCGACGATCGAATAATGCGTCGTGTTGCTGCCCTCGTGCGGGGCGACGCCCGGCCTTAGCGCGCTCGACACCCCGGCCTTGGCCGGGTCGATCGCGGCGCGGATGGTGGCGGCGTAGGCCTTGTCGGTGAGGCGCCGCGTCGGGTTGTCGACGAAGTCTGGGTCGCCGAGGTAGCTGTTGCGGTCGACGTAGGCGTGGCGCATCGCCTCGATCTCGTAGTGGATCGCCTGCGCCGAGCCCCAGCTGAGTTCCCCGAGGGGATAGCCTTCGAGGATGTTCAGCATCTCGCAGATGACGACGCCGCCCGAGCTCGGCGGCGGCGCCGAGATCACGCGATAGCCGCGATAGTCGCATTCCACCGGCGCCATCTCGCGGGTGCGGTAGCGGTCGAGGTCGGCCTGGACGATGAGCCCCTTGCCGGCCTGGCTCGAGGCGACGATCGCGTCGCCGACGCGGCCCGCGTAGAAGCCCGCCGGACCTTGCTCGGCGATGGCGCGCAGCGTACCCGCGAGGTCCGGCTGCACCAGCTTTCCGCCCGCCTGGAACGACGCGCCCGCATCGAGGAAGATCGCGGCGGAGGCCGGGTCCTTGCGCAGGTCGGGGCTCGCGATCGCGAACATGTCGGCATCGCCCTGCTTGAGCACGAAGCCGCCCTCGGCGTAGGCGATGGCCGGGGCGATCAGGTCGGCCCGCGACATCGTCCCGTACTTCTCGCGCGCCGTCTCCAGGCCCGAGACGGTGCCGGGCACCGCGACGGCGAGCGGACCGCTGACGCTCAAGCCCTTGATGACGTTGCCGTCCTTGTCGAGGTACATGTCGCGGGTCGCGGCCAGCGGCGCCTTCTCGCGGAAGTCGAGGAAGGTCCGGCGCCCGTCGGCGAGCTGAACGGTCATGAAGCCGCCGCCGCCGAGGTTGCCAGCGGCCGGGTAGACCACCGCCAGCGCGTAGCCGACGGCGACCGCCGCATCAATGGCGTTGCCGCCGCGCTTCAGCACGTCGACGCCGACCTGCGTCGCGAGGTACTGGGCGGTGACGACCATGCCGTGCTCGGCGACCGCCGGTGCGACGGAGGCGGCGCTGGCGGGCTCGGCCGCCGTCGCGAACGTCAGCAGCGCCATCGCGGCCACCGCGCGACGCCCCCGGGGCGATGTCCGATCGGTGGTGGCCTTCGTTCCGTCCGTTTGATCCAAGCGCATCGTCGCTACGAGCCGTCATGGTGAAGGTGGCATGGACGGCGAAGGCCGGCTCCCCGTCAACCGGGGCTGTACAAGATCGGGCCACGGATCGCGTCCGCCGTCTCGCAAGCCGCGTTCCGCGACTTCGATCCGCGCTGGGCTTGGAGAAACGGCTCCCGCTGGCCTCGGCCCCGCGCCACCTGTTAAGAGGCCCATCGACGGGCGGCCCGCCAGAGGCTCGCCCCGACGGAGGAACGATGCCTCGCTTTATTCTCCCCATCGCCGGAGCCGTGCTGATCGCCATGACCGCTGCCGCCAACGCCGACTACACCACCCTCCCCTCCGGCCTGAAGTATCAGGATGAAGTCGTGGGCGCCGGCCCCGAGCCGAAGGCCGGCCAGAAGGTGACCGTGCAGTACACCGGCTGGCTCGACGACGCCGGCAAGAAGGGCAAGAAGTTCGATTCCTCGCGGGACCGCAACCAGCCCTTCACCTTCACCCTCGGCGCCGGCCAGGTGATCCAGGGTTGGGACCTCGGCGTCGCCACAATGAAGCAGGGCGGCAAGCGCACCCTGGTGATCCCGGCCGAGCTCGGCTACGGCGCCCGCGGCGCCGGCGGCATCATCCCACCCGGCGCGACGCTGATCTTCGACGTCGAGCTGCTCGGCGCGAAGTAAGGCAGACGGCTCGGCGGCGGGAAAGGTCGGCCCAGAATGCTGTTCGCGCAGCTTCCCGACGACCTGTTCCGGCCGCTGGCCTCGCCGAGCCGCGCGTTCAACGCGGCGCTGCTGCTGCACCTGCACCGGAAGGTGATGGGCACCAGCCCCGACCCGGTGCGCAAGGCGGAGCTGCTGGCCGCCATCGGCGACTTCTCCGCCGAGTGGGCGCTCGATCAGCAATCCGACGACGAGCCGGTGCCCATCGATCCGATCGAGCGCCGCTCGGCCCTTTTTCGGCGCTTCCTCGAGACCGGCTGGCTGATCGAGCGGCGCGAGCGCTACGTGCCGGTGGTCGACTTCGACCCGGAGGCGCGGCTCCTGCTCGAGGAGCTGTCGCGGATGGAGCGCGGCGAGACCCGCTCCTACGGCGCCGCCATCCTCGACGTGCTCGGCAGCCTGGAGAGTGCGATCGCCAACCCGGCCGACCGCTCGGAGGCGCTCGGCAATGCGGCGCGCGCGGCGCAGGCCTTCCTCGGCCACGTGCGGGGGCTGGCCGGCGCGATGCGCAAGATCGAGGAGCGCATCCTCCACGAGGAGGACATGCGCGCGGCCTTCCGCCTCTACTTCGAGGACTTCGTCGAGCGCCACCTGATCAGCGACTACCGGACGCTGAACACCCGCTACAACCCGTTCCGCTTCCGCTCGGCCATCGTGCGGGAGGCCGGACGCGCGCTTCGCGACCCGCTGCTGATCCGGGCGCTGGCCGAGGCGATCCTGCGCGAGGGCCGGGCGGCGGAGCTGCGCACCGCCGAGCGCGGGGTGCGCGCCGACCTCACCCAGATCCTGTCGATTTTCGAAGGCCTCGACCGGCACCTCGACGCCGTCGACGACGTGGTCGCGCGGATGGAACGCCGGATCGCGGCCGCCGTGCGCTACATGGACCGGCCGGATTCGGCGGGCATCGAGCGCACCGCGGCGGCGCTCCGCGCGGTCGGCGCGGCCGCGGGCGCGCCGGACGTGGCGCCGGCGATATCGCTCCTGCGGCCGCCGATCGGCACGCCGCACCTGTCGATCCCGCGCGGGCGCAAGGCGCCGATCGAGCTGGAGGCGCTGCCGGATTTCGAGATCGATCCGGCGATCGAGGCCTTCGTCGAGGCGAAGGCCGCCTACCGCCGGCGCACCACCGTGACGGCGGAAACGATGACCGCCTTCCTCGACCGCCATCTCGGATTGGACGGGACTCTGCGCGGCTCGGCGATCGCGGTGGCCGACGTCGACGCCTTCGTGGTGTTCCAGCGCCTGCGCGAGATCGACGTGCTGTTCGAGGGCGCCCTCGGCACCCGTTACGCCGTGTCGCGGGTGGAGGGGCGCCTCTCGAACGGGTGGCTCGATTGCCCCGACTTCGTCATCCGCCGCACCTCTAGCGATCGGCATGCGGGCGACCGACCCGCAGGGAATCGGCATGCTTGAGCCGTTCCGCGCCATCATCGACGGCGAGGAGACGCCGCCGCCCGGCGCCCGTGCGCCCGACGTGGAGGAGCTGACCCGGGCGCTCGCGGTGCTGCTGAAGGGCCAGGTGATCTATTCGAACACCCCCGGCATCGGCCGCAGCTACGAGCTCGCCCGGCACTATGCGCCGTTCTTCACCGACTACTTCGCCTGCCTCGGCTACGCGCTGACCGTTTCCCACCGCGACCAGATGGTTTCGCTGACCCTCGCGCCGGACGGGCCGCGCCACGACATCGTCGCCGAGCGCCTGCGCAAGGACGAGACCCTGGTGCTGCTGGCGTTGCGCCTGATCTACGAGGAGGGCCTGCGCGACCACCGCGTTTCCACAGACGGCCTGGTCGAGGCCACCACCGACGACGTCACCGAGCGCATCCGCACCGCAGCCCGCAACGACCCGCCGGAGGAGACGCGGCTGATCGAGATCCTCCGTCTCGTCGCCCGCCGCGGCGGCCTCCGGCTGGGCGAGCGCGACCGGGCCGAGCGCGTCACCCCGGTGAGCGTGCTGCCCGGCATCCTCGTGCTTGCCTCAGATGCGTGGCTCGACCGGCTTCGCGCGTGGTTGGAGGCCGGTGAGGCGTAAGGGTCAGGGCCTCTCCGCGTGCGGCGGGGGAACGAGCGTGCGCAAGGCCTCGAAGTAGCGTCGCCCGAGGATACGCTGCGAGGCGGCATCGAAGTGGATCCTGTCGCCCGCGTTGCCGGCGAGTCCGTCCGCGGAGACGTTGGTCGTCAGCGCGACGGCGTCGGAAAGATGCGCGAGCGCATCGAGGATCGCGAGCCGTGCCGGGCTCGACGTCACCCAGTCCGGCTCGAAACCGCCTGTCACGAACGGCACCTGGCGCGCGCCGCCGATGCGGGCGCGGAAAGCGGCGACGGTGCGGGCGAGCCGGGCGGCGTAGTCCGGACCGGACAAGGCGCCGGCGTCGGCCTCGCCCTGGTGCCAGAGAATCGCGGCGAGGCACGCGTTCGGCGCCGCGTCGAGTGCGGCCCGTGTCCGCCGCACCGCGCCCTCGAACAGATCGTCGCCGGGGTTCCAGTGGCCGTTGGCGAACCCGGTGCCGCCGACGGCCGCGGGTACGAGCAGGATGCGGCGGCCCGGCGGGCGCGTGGCGATGTAGGCGCGGGCGAAGCTCAACCCCAGGCCGACCCGCCCCGCGGCCGGGCCGGGATGCAGGAGCGGATCGATCGCAGGCACGATCCGGCCCCGGCTGCCGGCCTGGCTCCATTGGACGATGCGGGGATCGGGCATGCCGTCGAGGGTCGCGTCGAAGCCGAGGCCGAACCCAACCATGTTCGACTGTCCGGCGAGCAGCACCACGTCGGTGCCCCGGCCCCGATCGGTCGAACTGCACACGGCCGCCGCCGCAGACGACGCCAGCGCGAGGCCGATGAGAGACCAAAGACCGAGCTTCGAGGCCCACCGAGAACCCGTCCGATGCACCCTCGATGTCATGGTCGCCGTGCCCGCGCCCTCGGGATCGAGGGACCTTCGGTCCCGCTCTACACCGAAAACCGGTGCGGGCGCCGTCGTGCGTGGTGCGGGCGCCCTTGCGTCTGCCCGCGCGGTTGGCCAACTGGGCGCCCTCTCACCCGGATCGGACCCGCCCCCGGTGTACCGTCTCACCGACATCGCCCTTTCGAACTGGTATCTCATCCGGCGCGAGCAAATCCGGATTCGGGGCGCGGCGGCGCTCGTCGGGCCGACGGGGGCCGGCAAGTCGACGATCTTCGATGCGGTCGGCACGGTGCTCGCCGGCAACAACGCAAGCCGGCTCGCCCTGAACGCCTCGGCCTCGGGCCGCAGCGCGCGCACCGTGCGCGACTATTGCCTCGGCTGGATCAGCGATCCGGCCGAGGGCGGCCGCCCGACGCGCGAGGCCTGCGAGACCGTCATCGCCCTAGTGTTCGAGAACGCGGCGACCGGGCGCACGGTCTCGTTCGGGCTGGCTCTGGCGGCGCGCGCGAGCGACCAGAAGGAGGAGGTGCTCTCCCGCTTCATCGCCACCGGCCACCGCTTCGAGATCGGCGACTACCTCCGCACCAATTCCGAGGGCAGCTTCACCGCGCCCTGGACCGAGATCGCCAAGGACCTGCGGGTGCGCACCGAGCGCTTCGAGGAGTTCCGCTCGTCGGGCGAGCGCTTCACGGCGGAAGTGCTGGCGACGCTTCGCGAAGGCGCGCCCGCGCCTGACCCGCGCCACTTCCTGCGCACGTTCTCGAACGCCGTCGCGTTCAAGCCGATCTTCGATTCGAGCGCCTTCGTGCGCAGCTTCGTCCTCGATCCTGAACCGCTCGACGTCGCCCGCGTCCGGCAATCGGTGGAGAACTGGCGCCGCCTGCTGGAGACGATCGAGGAGCTGGAGGTCAAGCTCGCGCGGCTGAAGCGCCTCGCCGGGCGCTACGAATCCTGGGCCGACGCGGTGCTCGCCTCCGGCATCCACGAGGCCCGCGCGGCGACCGCCGAACTGCGTCGCCGCTGCCACGACCTCGTCGCCGTGCGGACCAAGCTCCGGGCCGGGGCCGAGGCCCTGCGCATCGCCCGCGAGAGCGTCGGCACGAGCCGCGGCTTCGTCCGCGACATCGACGGGGAGATCGCCGAGAAGAAAGCCCTCGTCGTCGGCGGGGCGACCGACGGGCGCCTGGCCGCCTCGACCATCGGCCTATCGATGCTGGAGCGCGACCGGCGGGACCTAGCGGCCCGCGTCGCCGACCTCGTCGGCCTCGTCGGACAGATGGGCAAGCTCCAGGCGGTCGCGCCGGTGTTGCGCCAGGTGGCGCCGCAGGCGGCGCGCCTCGCCGAGGCCTGCGCCCGCTCGAGGCTGCGCCGCGAGGCGCCGCCCGAGGAGACCTTGCGCCTCGACGGCCCGTTGGCCGACCTGATCGAGGGCCTGCTTCGCCTCCCCGAGTTCGACGAGGCCCTCGACCGGGCCGCCGAGGACACGGCGCTGAAGGCGCGCGCGCAGGAAAGCGAGGCCGAGCGCACGGCCCCTGCGCCCGCGTCCGGGCACGCCGCGCGACTCTCGTCCGACACGGTCGCCTTCCGGATGGAGCTGGCGCGCCGCAACATCGATGCGGTGCCGGTCTGCGAGCTTGCCGAGATCGTCGATCCGCATTGGGGGCCGGCGCTCGAAGGCCTGCTCGGCCGGGCGCGCGAGGCGCTGGTGGTCGCCCCCGATCGCCTGGAAGAAGCGCTGGGCGTGCTTCAGGGCAACCGCGACCGCTTCAGCCGCTGCATCCTGGTGAAGACCACCGACACCGCCGGCCAGCGCGCGCGGCGCTTCGACGACGGGCCACTCTCGGTAATCGAGACCGACGACCCCCACGCCGCCGCCTTCCTCGGCGTGCGGCTCGGCGGCTACGACCTCGCGCGCGACGACGCCGAGCTGCGCCGGATGAGCCGCGCGGTGGCGCCGAGCGGGCGCACCACCGCGGGCATGGCCTACTCGGTCACCCGTTCGGTCGACCTGCTGATGACCCGGGGCCAGCGCGGGCCCACCGCCGAAAGCCGGCGCAACCACGAGATCGCCGTCACGGAAGCCAAGCGCCTGCGCGGCGAGGCCGTGGTCCTGCGCGAGGCGGCGCGGACGGCGGCGGCGATCCGGGCGCGGATCGCCCGCGGCGTCGAGGATTGCGACGCCCTGCGGGAGGAGATCGACGGGATCGAAGGCCGCAAGCGTACCCTTGCCACCGAGCGCGAGGCGATCGAGAAGCGCGACACCGCCGGGCTCGCCGAGGAGATCAAGGCGCTCACCGCCGAGCGCATCGCGTATCTGCGTGAGCTGTCCGAGGTGCTGGAGCCGAAGCTCGACGGCCTGCTTGCGGAGGAGGCCGGCCTGCGGGCGCGGCTCGGGGCGGGGCGCGAGGCGGCGCGGGCCGCCTTCGTCGCTCGGCGGAGCAGCCTGCACCGGCTCGCCAGCGGGGACGCCCTGCGCATCCGCATGGTGCGCGGCCGGGTGTTCTCGGCGGCTCCTGTCCACGCGATCCGAAGCGAGCTGTCCGGGCTGGAGGCGAAGGCGATCTCGGCCGCGGCGTCGGCCGAGCGCGGCCTCGCGCAGGAGGCGGCCGAGAGCGCCCGCTCACACGGACGCGCGGCGGAGCGGGATCTGGCGGAGTATTGCGCCCAGTGGCGGATCGACAACCCGCTCGGGCGCGGCGACGGCAATCGCGGCGATCAGCCGGCGACCCTGGGCTACGCCTGGGTCCGGCGCGAGCACGACGAGGTCGAGGGCCACGAGCTGCGCCGCTACCGCGCCCAGTCCGAGCGCGCCACCGACGAGATGCGCCGGCTGATGACCGAGGACCTGCTGACGCGGCTGGCCGACAAGTTCGAGCGCGTCCGCGCCCGCCTCGACGCCCTCAACGAGCGGCTCTCGACCCAGCGCTTCACCGGCCAGACCTACGCCTTCGAGGCGACCGTCGATCGCCGCTACGCCGCCGTGCACGCCTTGGCGACCGAGGTGGCGCGCTCGCCCGACGCCGCGCAGGCGCTGCTGCCCGACGACGGCGAGGGTCCGATGGCGGCGGCTTTGGCAGAGGTCACCGCCCTGATCTCGGGGGCCGAGGACGCGGCGCGGCTCGCCGACTACCGCAACTACTTCGTCTACGAGATCGGGATGCGGGACGGGGCCGGCAACCGCACGACGATGTCGAGCCGGGCGCTGCGCGGATCGGGCGGCGAAGCGCAGGCGCCGTTCTACGTGGCGATCGCCGCCTCGCTCGCCAGCGCCTACTATCCCGGCGACCGGCCGGGCGACGAGAATCCCGGTTTCGGCCTATGCCTGCTCGACGAGGCGTTCTCGAAGCTCGACGTGCGCAACAGCCAAGCGCTGGTCGACCTCTATGCGGCGTGGGGGCTGCAACTGCTGATCGCCGCCCCGGAGGACAAGCGCACGACCCTGACCGAGGTGATGGACACCATCGTCACCGTCTACAAGAGCCCGGACCTCGCCTCGGTGCGGATCGAATCCGAGCACCCGCTGGAGGCGGCCAAGCGTGCCCTGCACGCGATCAATCCGGAACGGTACGACGACGATCGCGATGCGGCCGAATAGGTGGCGCGGTGCGAATTAGGCACCGCCGGCACGAGAACGATCGGGAGAACGTCCGGCCAGCGGTGCCAGCCAGACGAGAGGGGGGAACTCATCAAGCCGACTTCAACTTAAAATAAGCAAGCCCAGCCGGCATTCACATTTGTCAAAACGGCGCCGACAAAACGCGCCGTCGTCCGACTTATCCACCGGCCGCCCTCCCCGACCCCTCGTCGTGAAGGTGGAGGGCCGGAAAGGCGGGTCGCACAGGGGCTTAGTTGAGGTAGGTGCGGATCCAGTTCGGGGACAGGATCTCGCCCTCCTCCGTGATGATCCAGGGCTGCTTGGCCGGGTCGGTCAGCGCGCCGGCTGCGGCGGCGATCGCCTCGCGCAGGGTGCCGTAGCGCTCGGGCTGCGCCAGCGGCGAGGTTGCCGGCAGGGTGCGCCAGATCGTCAGGTCGGCGGGTCGTTCGAGAGCCTCGGTTTCCATCTCACTCTTTTCCTTCCGAAACGGCATCGTCCGTTCAGGCGTCCGCAGCCGACGCGAGGGTCGGCCGACCAGGAACACACCGTATTCATTCGAGAAACGAAGCATCTCTAAGGCGGCTTCACGATCATTGCGGCATCCTGGTCAGAAACCGGTCATGATTGCGTCGCAAATCGTTCGCGTCTCCTTGCCCACCAGAAGTGGCAGATTAGACGCGGACACCTCGGAGCTTCGCCTTGTCTTCCCGAAACTGTGGTCTCGAGGAATGACCATTCCGTTAGCGTCTCCGCCGCGCCGCGACGGTGCGGCGCCACTCCTTGACCATTCCCGTGCAAGAACGTTGAAGCGCACAGGCTGAATGCCACGTTAAGGGCGGCGCGCAGGTCAGCCCCGCGTCTGCGCCCGCCTGCCGGAGAGGTCACCCATCGTGCCGGATCGTTTTGTGCGCCTCGTGCTGGCGGCCGTCCTGGTGCTGCTGACGCTGTTCGTCGCCCAGCCCTACGTCACCGCATTCCTGTTCTCGCGCGGGGTCCCCCGCGCGATCACCGCCCGCGGCGATCTCGCGCCGGCGGAGGCGACGACGGTAGCGCTGTTCGAGCGGGCGAGTCCCTCGGTCGTCCACGTCTTCGCGCAGGGCGCGGCCCGCGGCGCCGACCTGATGAGCCTCGACGACGAATCCGAGCAGGGCCAAGCGGGCGGTCAAGGGGGCGGCCAGGGCGGTTCCGGCAACACCCAGACCGGGACCGGCTTCGTCTGGGACGCCGGCGGCCACGTCGTCACCAACAACCACGTCGTGCAGGCGGCGATCCAGTCGGGCGGGCCGATCTCGGTCCGGCTGTCCTCGGGCGAGGTCGTGACGGCGACGGTGGTCGGCGCCGCGCCGGCCTACGACCTCGCGGTGCTGCGCCTCGGGCGCGTCGCCAAGGCGCCGCCGCCGCTGGCCGTCGGCACATCGGCCGACCTCAAGGTCGGCCAGTCGACCTTCGCCATCGGCAACCCGTTCGGCCTCGACCACACGCTGACCACCGGCGTGATCAGCGCCCTGCAGCGGCGCCTGCCGACGAGCGAGGGGCGCGAGCTGTCCGGGGTGATCCAGACCGATGCGGCGATCAATCCCGGCAATTCCGGTGGGCCGCTGCTCGATTCCGCCGGGCGGCTGATCGGGGTCAACACCGCGATCTTCTCGCCGTCCGGCGCCAGCGCCGGTATCGGCTTCGCGGTGCCGGTGGACGTGGTGAACCGCGTCGTGCCGGACCTGATCCGCAACGGGCGTGTGCGCAATCCCGGCGTCGGCATCATCGCCGGGCAGGAGGCCACAGCCGCCCGGCTCGGCATCGACGGCGTCGTGGTCCTGCGCTTGCTGCGCGGATCGCCAGCCGCGAGCGCGGGCCTACGTGGCGTCGACCCGCAGACCGGCACGGTCGGCGACGTCATCGTCGGCGTCGGCGACCGCCCGGTGCATCGCCTCGCCGACCTTACCGCGGCGATCGAGGCGGCGGGCCTGGGACAGCAGATTGACCTCGCGGTTGAGCGGGACGGGCGCGTCCGCCGCGTGCGCATCACGACGGCGGACGTCGCGGAGAACCGGCCATGATCCATCCTCGCCTGCTCGTCGTCGGCCTTGCGGCCGGCCTCTGTACGGCCCCTCCCCTCCCCGCCCAGGCCACCGAGCGGCAAGCCATCGAGCGACAAGCCCGCTCGCGGCTCTGCCCGGAGGATGCGCCCGAAGGTGTGCGCCTGCCGCCGCAGCCCGGCTGCGGATCGCGCGAGGTCCCCGCCTCAAGGCGCGAGACCGGGTTCCACGAGATTCTGCCGGGAACGGGCATCCGCGTCGGCGGACGCGCGAGCTCCACCTTCGACATGCGGCGCTGACGCGATGCTGCTCGCCCTTGGTCTTCTGGCGTGTTCCGGCTTGTGGTGGCTCGGCCGCAACGGCGGCAGGCTCGGCCCACGGCTCACGCCGCGGCTGATCCGGCGAGCGGGCGCGTGGGTTGCGCTCGCGCTCGCCGCCATCCTGATGCTGCGCGGCCAGCTCGGCCCTGCCCTCGTCCTCGGGCTCGGTGCCGTCTGGCTGCTCGACGGGCCGGAGACGCTGGGCGCCCGGCTGAAACGCTGGGTTTCATCCGTGACGCCGTCGCCGCGACGGCACCGGACGGCCCGCATCGACTTCGTCGTGGGCGACGACGGCAAGGTCGGCGACGGCATCCTGCGCGGCGGGCCGCTCGGAGGGCGGCGGCTCGAGAGCCTGGGACTCGCCGACCTCCGCGCCGTGCTGGCGGTCTGCCGCGTCCAGGACCCCGCCGCGGTGGTTCCGCTAGAGGCGTATCTCGACCGCAGGCACGCCGGCTGGCGTGTAGACGCTGAGCGCGATGGCCACCCGCGGCCGGGCCGCCCGGCGCAGCCAGGGGCGATGACGCAGGACGAGGCCTATCAGATCCTGGGGCTTGAGCGCGGGGCGACCCCAGAGGCCGTCCGCACGGCTCACCGGACGCTGATGAAGCGGGCCCACCCCGACCAGGGGGGAAGCGCCGAGGGGGCGGCCCGCGTCAACGCGGCCCGCGACAGGCTGACGAACCGACATCGCTGATACTCCACGCGCGTTGCCAGGGGTACGGGACGGCTTTCGCCGAGGGCGGGATCCGCCGTCGGCGCGAGGCACGATCGTCACGGCGAAGGCCGTTGATCGTAGAGCGTCACGGTCGAACGGACCGCGACGGCATCGGGAAAGAGATCAGCTGCGGGTGGCGAAGCAGCTGAAGCCGCTTCGCTTCAAGGTGGAGCAGGCATCCTGCGCCGCGTCCTGCTCCTGGAAGCCGGAGAAGCGGGCGCGGTAGAGTGTGGCGCCGCTGTGCTCGACCTTGACCGTGTAGGGGGCGGCCTTCGAGAGGCTGCCGCCGCCCTTCACCTTGGCGTCGGCGAGCATCGCCTTGGCCTTGCCCTCGTCGTCCATGGCGCCGAGCTGGATCACCCAGGCCGTCGGCACGATCTTCGGGCCGAGGACGGGCTTGGGTGCCTCGGCGCGGGCGACCGGGCCGTCGGCCGAGGCGATGCGCTGGTCGGACTTGCGCGCGCCGGGGAACGCGGCCTGCGCGGTCGAGGGGGCAGCGTAGGCCTGCGCCGCCTTCGGCAGCGGGCCGGCCTTGAACGCGCCGGCGCTGCCGGGGGTCGCGGTCGAGCGGCGGGGCGAGATGTCGAGGGGCTGGGTGGCATCGGTCGAGTTCGTAGTCTCGACCTCGTCGTCCTCGGCCGAGGCGAGCTGTGTCCGGGTGCGCGAGACCGCGTCGGCGACGACCGCCGGGCGGGCGCGCTCGGCGACCTCGACGGTCGGCGGCGCCTGCCGGGCGCCGGCATAAGCCCGCGGCAGGCTCCCCCGGACGAGGTCGGCCATGATCCGGTCGCGGCTGGCGCCCGACTTGCCGCCGAGCACGATCGCGACGATCTGGCGGTCGTCGGACTTGGCAGCGGTCATTAGGTTGAAGCCGGAATCGCGAGTGTATCCGGTCTTGATGCCATCCACGCCCTCGACGTTGCCGAGCAGGTGGTTGTGGTTGCCGATGGTTCGGCCGCGGAAGGCGAAGGACCGGGTCTGGAAGTAGCGGTAGTAGCGCGGGAAGCGATCTTGGATCGCGCGGGCGAGCACCGTCAGGTCGCGGGCGGTGGTGATCTGCTCGGCATCGGGCAGGCCCGAGGCGTTGGCGTAATGCGTGCGGCTCATGCCGAGCGCATGGGCCTTGGCGGTCATCAGCTCGGCGAAGCGCTCCTCGGACCCGGCGATGTTCTCGCCGATGGCGCAGGCCACGTCGTTGGCCGACTTCGTCACGATCGCCTTGATGGCGTCCTCGACGGCGATGGTCTGGCCGGGGCGCAGGCCGAGCTTGGACGGCGCCTGCGCTGCGGCGTGGGCCGAGATCGTCAGCTCGGAATCGAGCGCGAAACGCCCCTTCTCCATCTGCTCGAACAGCATGTAGAGGGTCATGACCTTGGTGATCGAGGCCGGATGCCGGAGGGCGTCCTCGTTCACCGCATGCAGCGTGCGGCCAGACTTCACGTCGACCACCATCGCGGCGTAGGGCGGGTTGTAGCCGCCGCCCGGGCGGACGTGGCGACCGTGGCGGCGCGCCTCGGCGGGCGAGGCCATCGCGGTCAGCACCGCGGCGGCGGCGAGCGCGGCCGACAGGGCGGGCAGGGTTCGAGAGCGACGGGAAACGCTACGCATCACGACTCATTGCCCTCGACAGACCGGCCGCGACCGGTTTGCAACGCACCATTCAGCTCGGGACGCGCTCGAGGCGTGGCCCGATCGCGTCTGTCAAACACGCTACGGTGATGCAGTTACGGCGCGGTTAATGGAGTCGCCGCAGTTTGCACGTGTACTTCGCAGTGCAAACGTGGATTGACGTTCGATGGTGCGGCGCACAAATATCGTCTGCCGCGTCGACCTGTTCGGCCGAGAATCCTTGCTTGCACCGTCGCGCGGCGAGCCCGCTGCGTCGCAGGAGGCCCACCATGACCCTCGCTTCGAACCCGGCCGGTGAGCTCTCTCGTCAGGGTTTCGCGCGCACCCAGGCCGGCGCCGCCGCGCTGAGCCGAAGCGTCGGCGCCGCCGCCCGCACGAGCCAGACCATCGGGATCGAGTGGATGGACTATCTCAAGCAGGTCAGCTCCGAGGTCGTCGCGACCACCGAGAAGGTCGTGAAGGCCGGTAGCCCGGTGAAGGTGATAGCGATTCAGGGCGACTTCGTGAAGGCCGCGGGCGAACTCTGGATGGCGCGCGCCGGGACCTTCCGCGACCTCTACGCGACCCTGGCGACGGACATGGCGGGCCCGTTCGCGAAACCCTTCGCAAACCCCTTCGCCGCGGCGACGGGCAGGTCCGTAACGGCGGCGACGGAGCCGAAGGCCGCCTGACTCGGAGGCCGGGGCGGCGGGCCGCTCCCGGACAGTTGCGCGCAGACGACTGGCGAAACCGAATCCCGCCCTCTAGATTGGCTCGACGCGGCCGGACCCGTCGCAGCGATGCGACGAGCGACGGCCGGCATGAAGGAGCCGGTTCGATCACGATGACAGACGTCCCGATGCGGGGCACCGCTCATCCCCATACGCGTGTAATCCGGCCCTCCCTCGCGGCGGCGCGATCCGCCGCGGTCGCGTCCGACCCCGGATCGCCGGGCGGGGACGATCGCTCGAACACCGCGATCATCACGCGTACCAAGCCGAAGACCAAGCGACCGAGCCTGTATCGGGTGCTGCTGCTCAACGACGACTACACGCCGATGGAATTCGTCGTGCTCGTGGTCGAGCGGTTCTTCAACAAGACTCAGGAAGACGCCTACCAGATCATGATGCACGTGCATCAGAACGGCGTCGGAGAATGCGGGGTGTTCACCTACGAGGTCGCCGAGACCAAGGTGACGCAGGTCATGGACTTTGCGCGCAAACACCAACATCCTCTGCAGTGTGTTATGGAAAAAAAGTAGGCTCACGCAGCACAAAGGCTCGAGCATTGCCCAGCTTCTCACGCAGCCTTGAACAAGCTCTTCACCGCGCCCTCGCGCTCGCCGGCGAGCGCCGGCACGAATACGCCACGCTGGAGCACCTGCTTCTGGCGCTGGTCGACGACCAGGACGCGGCCGCAGTCATGCGGGCCTGCAACGTCGAGATCGACACGCTGAAGCGCAGCCTCGTCGAGTACGTCGACACCGAGCTCTCCAACCTCACCGGCGACGGCCGCCAGGACGCCAAGCCCACGGCCGGCTTCCAGCGCGTGATCCAGCGCGCGGTGATCCACGTGCAGTCGTCAGGCCGCGAGGAGGTGACCGGGGCCAACGTGCTCGTCGCGATCTTCGCCGAGCGCGAGAGCCATGCCGCCTACTTCCTGCAGGAGCAGGACATGACCCGCTACGACGCGGTCAACTACATCAGCCACGGCATCGCCAAGCGCCCCGGCGCGTCGGAGTCCAAGCCCGTTCGCGGCGCGGACGAGGAAGGCTCGAACGAACGCCCGAGCGACGACGGCGAGAACCGCACCAAGAAGAAGGGCGACGCCCTCGACGCCTACTGCGTCAATCTCAACAAGAAGGCCCGCGACGGCAAGGTCGACCCGCTGATCGGTCGCGAGAGCGAGGTCCAGCGCACGATCCAGGTGCTGTGCCGTCGCCAGAAGAACAACCCGCTCCTCGTCGGCGACCCCGGTGTCGGCAAGACCGCGATCGCGGAAGGCCTCGCCCGCAAGATCGTGCAGAAGGAGGTGCCGGAGGTCCTGGCCGACGCCACCGTGTTCTCGCTCGACATGGGCACGCTGCTCGCCGGCACCCGCTACCGTGGCGATTTCGAGGAGCGTCTCAAGCAGGTGATGAAGGAGATCGAGGCGCACCCGAACGCGGTGCTCTTCATTGACGAGATCCACACGGTGATCGGCGCCGGCGCCACCTCCGGCGGGGCGATGGACGCCTCGAACCTCCTGAAGCCCGCACTCGCCGCCGGCACGCTGCGTTGCATCGGCTCGACCACCTACAAGGAATACCGCCAGTACTTCGAGAAGGACCGCGCCCTGGTGCGGCGGTTCCAGAAGATCGACGTCGCCGAGCCGTCGATCCCGGACGCGATCGAGATCGTGAAGGGACTCCGCCCGTATTACGAGGAGTTCCACAAGCTCAAGTTCACCACCGAGGCCGTGAAGGCCGCGGTCGAGCTGTCGGCGCGCTACATCAACGACCGCAAGCTGCCCGACAAGGCGATCGACGTGATCGACGAGACCGGCGCCTCGCAGATGCTGGTGCCGGAGGCGCGCCGGAAGCGCGTGATCGGCATCAAGGAGATCGAGGCGACGATCGCCACGATGGCACGCATCCCGCCCAAGACCGTGTCGAAGGACGACGCGGTGGTGCTCCAGCATTTGACCGAGAACCTGAAGCGGGTGGTCTACGGCCAGCCCAACGCCATCGAGGCGCTGACCTCGGCGATCAAATTGGCCCGCGCGGGCCTGCGCGATCCTGACAAGCCGATCGGCTCCTACCTGTTCGCCGGCCCGACCGGCGTCGGCAAGACCGAGGCCGCCAAGCAGCTGGCATCGTCGCTCGGCGTCGAGATGCTCCGGTTCGACATGTCGGAATACATGGAGCGCCACACCGTCTCGCGGCTGATCGGCGCCCCACCCGGCTATGTCGGCTTCGATCAGGGCGGACTGCTCACCGACGGCATCGACCAGCACCCGCATTGCGTGCTGCTGCTCGACGAGATCGAGAAGGCGCACCCGGACCTGTTCAACATCCTGTTGCAGGTCATGGATCACGGCAAGCTCACCGACCACAACGGCAAGCAGGTCGATTTCCGTAACGTGATCATCATCATGACCACGAACGCGGGCGCCTCCGACCTCGCGAAGTCGGCCTACGGCTTCACCCAGGCCAAGCGCACGGGCGACGACGTCGAAGCGATCAACAAGCTGTTCGCGCCGGAATTCCGTAACCGGCTTGATGCGATCATCTCCTTCGGCCACCTGCCGAAGGAGGTCGTGGCCAAGGTCGTCGACAAGTTCGTGCTCCAGCTCGAGGCGCAGCTCGCCGACCGCAACGTCACGATCGAGTTGTCGGACGAGGCGCGTGCTTGGCTGGTCGAGCACGGCTATGACGACGCGATGGGCGCCCGCCCGATGGCGCGGCTGATCCAGTCGAGCATCAAGACGCAGCTCGCCGACGAGGTGCTGTTCGGCAAGCTGAAGAACGGCGGCGCGGTCCGCGTCATCGTGCGCAAGCCCGAGGATGCCGAGGCGAAGGCCGGCGGCAAGGAGACGCTGGGCTTCGAGTTCCCGGCCGGCCCTGTGGTGCCGAAGCCCGAGGCCGACGTGACCAACGCCGTCAAGAAGCACAAGCGGGCCAAGCCCCGGGCCGCCGCACGCAAGAAGACGCCCAAGGACGACAAGGGCGGCAATTCCGGCGGCGGTGGCGTCCGCACGGTGCCGAAGGTGCCCCTCGTCCGGGCCTGACGACGAACGGACGAAACGCCGTTTCGGCAGGCCCTGAAGCGCTCCCAGCGCTTCGGGGCCTTGCGCATGACGGCGATTGCGGCTTTCAGGATCGTGGACAACCACGACATGGACGCGGCGACCGTACGCCGCCGCGAAGGACCGAGGGGGCGTGACAATGAGCGAACTGCATGAGGGCCCCCTCCTGCCCGTCGAGCAACCCACGCTGGCGGCGGCACGACCGAAGCCCCTCACCCGCCGTGAGGAGCGGCGGCGGCGGCGCACCCGCCGTCGCCGCGGCGAGGAGATCCTGGCCTGGGTGCTCGTGCCGCTGATCTGCCTCGGGATCTACTGGGGCATCAACGCCGGCTTCGAGTTCATGGGGACCTCGCCCGGCCAGGTCTGGGACCAGCTCATGCAGGTGAAGGCGATGATGGAGAAGCGCGCCTGATCGCGCCGCTCCGGTCGCCGCATCCTCTCGCGCGAACGGAGCGTTCATGCCCCTCACCCGCCGCGCCGCGCTGATCGGCGCCCTCCTCGCGGCTCCCGCCGCGAAGGCGGCCCGGCGCGACGGGCCGGTGGTCGTCGTCGGCGCAGGCGCGGCCGGGCTCGCCGCCGCCGACATCCTGCGCCAGGCCGGCCGAGCCTTCACCGTCATCGAGGCGCGCAACCGCATCGGAGGACGCGCCTACACCGAGATCGGGCTCGGGCCGGACTGCCCCTTCGATGCCGGCGCCGAGTACGTGCACTGGGCCGAGTGCAACCCGTGGCGGGCCATCGCCGAACGCGACGGCGTGCGCATCGCCGGCCAGGAAGGCTGGGCGCGGACGCTGTTCGTCGATGGGCATCCTGCGACGGATAGCGAGCGCAACCGGCGCCGTGCCGCCTTCTCCGGTCTCGACGCTGCGCTGAAGCCGGTCGCGGGCCCCGACCGGTCGCTCGCCGAAGCCGCCGCCGTCGCCGGCCCTGACATGGTTCAGGCGGCGGCGGGCCTCTCCCGGCTGTCGCTCGGCGAGGAGCCCGATCGCGTCTCGCTCCTCGATTATGACCGCCTGTGGTCCGGCACCGACCTCTGGCTCGACGGCTACGGCAGTCTCGTGCGCCGCCGCTTCGCGATGATGCCGGTCGCCCTCGGCACGGCCGCGACCGGCATCGACTGGTCGGGCGGCGGGGTGCGGGTGACGACACCGGGCGGCATCCTCGACGCCGCGGCCGTGATCCTCACCGTTCCGGTCGGCGTGCTGGCGTCGGGCGCGATCCACTTCACGCCGGATTTGCCTGCCCCGACGCGGGATGCGCTCGGCGGCCTCGGCATGGGGGCCTACAGCAAGGTCGGCCTCCGGCTCGAACCCGCCCGGATCGATCTGAAGGCCTTGGGCGATGCGGTCTCGGTGGCGCGGCGCGGCGAGCAGGACCGGACGATCTACTTCGAGGTCTCGCCGTTCGACAGGCCGCTCGCGGTGGCCAACATCGGCGGAGACGGATCGCGCGCCTTGTGCGAACTCGGCGAGGCCGCCGCCGTCGCCGAGGTCACGGACCGTTTGGTGGCGATCCTCGGTACGCAGGCGCGCGGCGCGGTGACGGCCGGGAAGCTCGCCGGCTGGTGGACCGACCCATATGCCCGCGGCAGTTACTCGATCGCCCGCCCTGGTCATGCCGACGCCCGGGCCGCTCTCCAGGCGGGCATCGGCGAGCGCATCTTCCTCGCCGGTGAAGCCTATGCCGGAGGAGGAGCCATGACGGTCGGCGGCGCGACGTTGGACGGCGAACGCGCTGGGCAGGCCGTCCTGCGGATGCTGGGCTGAGGGTTTCGAGCAGGAAGTCGGACGCAAACGGCACTTAGACGTTCGGGTCACGAGGCCCGGAGCCCCTCTCCCCTGCGGGAGAGGGGCCCCCGATGCGCTTCACGCGACCTGCTCACGAAGGTTTATCTCATCAAGCCCTACCCGAAGCGCAGTGCGTGGACGGAGAACAGCGCCTCGGGATCGGTCCACACGGTGATGGCCGCCCAGCCGGCCTGCTCGGCGAGATCGCGAAATCCGTCGATCGTGTACTTGTAGCTGTTCTCGGTATGGATCGTTTCGCCCTCGGCGAAGGCGAAGGCGTGTCCGGCCACCGTCACGGTCTGGTTCGCACGGCTGACGAGGTGCATCTCGATCCGCGAGGCCGTGCGGTTGAACACCGCCCGATGGCCGAAGGCTGACGCGTCGAAAGTGCCGGAGAGTTCCCGGTCGATCCGAGTCAGCAGGTTGAGGTTGAACGCCGCGGTGGTGCCAGCCGCGTCGTCGTAGGCCGCTTCCAGTACGGCTGCGTCCTTCACGAGGTCCACGCCGACGACGAGCGTCGCGCCGGCGCCGAGCACGTCGCCGAACTGGCGGAGGAGCCGAGCCGCCTCCGCGGGCTCGAAGTTGCCGATGGTCGAGCCGGGGAAGAACCCGGCGCGCGGGGCCTCGCCGAGATCGGCAGGAAGGGCGAAGGGCTGCGTGAAGTCGGCAGCGATCGGCGCGATGCGCAGGTTCGGATAGTCCGTCTGCAGCGCCGCCGCCTCGCTACGCAGGAACGTCTCGGAAACGTCCACGGGCACGTAGGCGGCGAGGTCGGACATGTGGCGGAGAAGCCGGCGCACCTTCACGGTCGAGCCGCTACCAAACTCTACGAGGGCGGCGCCGCGCGGCAGGGCGGCAGAAATCTCGGCACCGCGCGCGTCGAGAATGCCAAGCTCCGTCCGGGTCGGGTAGTATTCCGGCAGCAAGGTGATCTTCTCGAACAGGTCTGACCCGGCGGCGTCATAGATGTAGTTCGCCGGCAGCGTCTTCTGTGGCTTGACGAAGCCCGCGAGCACGTCGGCGAGGAACGCCTGATCGTCGGGTAGGCGCGCGAGCGGCGTCGCGTCCGCGAAAACGGGCTTGATGGTCACGCGTGATAGCTCCGGAAGACGTTCGTCAGGCGCGGGACTGCGCGAGGCGCAGGCCCGTGAACTGCCAGCGCTGATGGGGATAGAAGAAGTTGCGGTACGGCCGGCGGGCATGTCCCTCCGGCGTCGCCACCGACGAGCCGCGCAGGACGATTTGGTTCAACATGAACTTGCCGTTGTACTCGCCAAGCGCACCCGGCAGCGGGCGATAGCCCGGGTAGGCGGTGTAGGCGCTGCGCGTCCACTGCCAGACCAGGCCGAACGCGTCGTCGAGCCCGCCCTCGGCGGCGGCGACCTCCCACTCGAACTCGGTCGGCAAATCGCGGCCAGCCCAGCGGGCGTAGGCGTCCGCTTCGTAGTAGCTGACATGGGTCACGGGCTGCGCCGGATCGATCGGGCGGCGGCCGGCGAGGGTCATGCAAGTCCAGCCCTGCTCGCCCGGCTGCCAGTAGCCCGGTGCCTCCCAGCCTTCCGCCTGGGCCGCGAGCCAGCCGTCGGACAGCCAGAGCTCGGAGCGGGTATAGCTGCCATCGGCCATGAACCGCAGCCATTCCGCGTTCGTGACCAACCCCCGATCGATCGACGTCGGCAAAATCAGGCTGTCGTGGCGCGGATGCTCGTTGTCGAACGAGAACCCATCGCCTGCGTGTCCAACTTGATGGATGCCGTGCGCGAGCTCGATTGCGCCCGGGCTGCTCGTCGCCTGCGGGAAGCGCCACGCGGGATCGTAGACCGGGTGCAGCGGGTTCTGAGCGAAGGCGTGCAGGATGTCCGTGATCAAGAGTTCCTGGTGCTGCTGCTCGTGGAACAAGCCGATCTCGAGGATCGGCAGCACCTTCTCCAGCGCGCCGGGGGCGGCCTGCGCCAGCAGGGTCTCGACCGCCCGATCGATGTGGGCGCGGTAAGCGGCGATCTCCTCGGTGGTCGGCCGCGTGATCAGCCCCCGCATGATCCGCGGCTGACGCGGGCCGGCGGCGACGTAGTAGGAATTGAACAGATAGTGCAGCCGCTCGTCGTGGATCTGGTAGCCGGGCAGATGCTCGCGCAGCAGGAACTGCTCGAAGAACCACGTCGTGTGTGCGCGGTGCCACTTGGTCGGGCTGGCGTCGGCCATGGACTGGACCTGCTGGTCCTCCGGTGACAGCGGCGCGGCGCGGCGCTCGGTCTCGGCGCGAACGAAGCGGAAGGCGGCGATCCAGGCGTCCCGGTCCACCGGGCGGGCGGAGACGGGCGGCGGCGGGAAGGCTTGAGCCGGGAAGGCCGGGTCGCGAAGTGCGGCTGTCGCAGCCATGGTCTGTTCTCCCCGTCGTCCGTTCGACCGGCGGTCATGGACGGTGGAGATATGGTCGAAGGTCTCGCAGACAACGGCAGCGCGACGATTCAGTCTGCGATCGCGCCGGAGCGGTGGATTACGGGACAACAAGCCAGCCCCAGCGAAATCGATAGCCTTTTTGCAGCCGCAGTGAGGTGGCCTTAACCCTCTCGCCCAAGACTGCGAGGCTCTGATGCTGGGGTACGCGTTCTGATGCGGATCGATCTGATGGCCGGAGCGAGCCTGTCGGCCGCCGTCCTGCGCGGGGCGCCCGAGCCCACCATCCTTGTGTTCGATTCCGGCCTCGGCGGGTTGACGGTGCTGGAGCAGGTGCGCCGCGCCCGTCCCGACGCGCGATACGTCTACGCCGCCGACGACGCCGCCTTCCCCTACGGCCGCCTGTCGGAGCCGGTCCTGGTCCAGCGCGTGCTCGACGTGATGGCACGCCTGATCGCGACGCACCGACCGGACCTCGTAGTCATCGCGTGCAACACCGCCTCGACGCTGGTGCTGCCGGCCCTGCGCCAGCGCTTCCCGACGCCCTTCGTCGGCGTGGTGCCGCCGATCAAGCCGGCGGCCGAGACAAGCCGCTCGCGCCTCGTCACGCTGCTGGCGACGCCCGGCACCGTCGCCCGCTCCTACACCCGCGACCTGATCGCGACCTACGCCGCCGCCTGCTCGGTTACGTCGGTCGGCTCGCACCATCTGGCCAACTACGCCGAGGCGGAGCTCGCCGGCACGCCGGTGGACGACGCGGCGATCGCCGCCGAGATCGCGCCGTGCTTCGTCACCGCCGAGGACGGCCGCCGGACCGATGTCGTCTGCCTCGCCTGCACGCATTATCCGCTGCTGCGCCCGCGCTTCGAGCGGCTCGCGCCCTGGCCCGTCACCTGGATCGACCCGGCCCCGGCCATCGCCCGCCGGGTGACGCAGCTGCTCGGTAGCACCCCGCGCGACGCGCGCTCCGACGAGGGCCCAGTGCTCGGCGCTTTCACCGGCGGCGCCACGCTGACCGAGGCCTTGCGCGCCTCGCTCGACCGGCGCGGCATCCCCTCGGTCGGCGTCGACCCGATGCCCCTGGCGCTGCAGTAGCGCCGTCTTCCGACCCTTCGATCAGGGCTGTGCCGCGGCGACCGCCCTGGGCCGCGGCCGCTCGACGACAGTGCGGCGGCTGAGCCCGGCGGCCTTGTAGGCGGCGAAGGCGAAGGCGGCGCCGAGCCCGAGCAGCGCTAGGTCGAACCCGTAGAACGCCGCGTCGCCCGCGCGTAGGCTCGCGACGAGGTGACGACCGGTGGTGAGCCCGCCGACGACCGGCACCGCAGCGAGCAGGGCCGCCGCGGTCGCGAGCATCGCCGTCCAGCCGGCGCGCGGCGTCAGAACCAGAGGCACCAGGGCGGCGACGACCCAGGCGGCGAAGAAGGCCGTCACCTCCGTCTCCTTGCGCTCGGCGATGCCGAGCGGCAGCAGACGGTTCGCCAGGAAGTAGCAGGCGATGGCGATCGGCAGGCCGGCGATCGTGCCGACGTTGAGTGCCTGGACCAGCCGCAGGCCGAGATGCGCCCTCGCCCCGCTGCCGGGCTTCGGTACCCGCGCCACGGTCCACAGGATCAGTCCGGTCGCCACCATGGTCGCGCCCATGACGCCGCTGAGGAAGAACAGCACCCGCAGGGCCGGCCCTGCGAAATGCGCTTCGTGCAGGCCGACCATCGTGGTGAAGGCGCCCGCCGCCGGACGCATCGGCCCCAGAGTCTCGATCACCGCGCCGGTTGTGCCGTCGAACGCCACCTGCGGGTGCCGGTGCATCAGGCCGTGCGGCTCCTCGAACACTGCGACGACTACGGCGTTGGCGTCGCCCGGGTTCTGCACCGTGATCCGCTCCAGCGGCTCGGCGTTCATCGCCAGCGCGCGCTCGACCATTGGCCCGAGGGGTGCCAGCGGCGTCGGCCGTCCGGCGGGGGGCCGCGTAGCGGTGATCTGGCCGGATTCCGCGTAGAAGGCCTGGGCGTCGCCGTGATAGGCGGTTGTGACGCCCCAGGGCATGTACATCACGCAGAGCGTGACGATGCCGGTGTAGGTGATCATAAGGTGGAAAGGCAGCGCCAGCACGCCGGTGACGTTATGCGCATCGAGCCAGCCGCGCTGCGCCGACTTGGCGTGACGCCGGAAGGTGAACAGGTCGGCGAAGATCCGCCGGTGCGTGACGATTCCGGAGACCAGTACGACGAGCATGATCATCGCGCAGATGCCAACAACCCAGCGACCCCACAGGGGCGCCATGCTCAGCTCGAAGTGGAAGCGGTAGAGGAAGTCGCCGCCGCGCGTATCGCGGACCGAGGCTGGCGCGCCGGTCGCGGGATCGAGCGTCGCCTGGCCCGGCGGCGTGCCGGGCTTGCGACGCCAGAACAGGTCGAGGGTCGGCCGGTCGGGGCTCGGCAGGGTGATGAACCAGCTGCGCGCGCCCTTCGCATGGGTGTCGAGATGGAGGCGGGCGAGGTCGGCGGCGTGGCCGAGGGCGGCCGGACTCATCGGAGCCGCGGCCTTCAGCTCCGGCCGCATCCATTGCGAGATCTCCGAGCGGTAGTAGCTCGCGGTGCCGGTGACGAAGACGGCGAACAGCACCCAGCCGACCACGAGGCCGGACCACGCGTGCAGCCACGCCATCGATTGCCGGAAGCCGGTTCGCATGGTCTCGCGCCCTACCAGCGGTAACGCAGCGTGGCGTAGACCGTGCGCGGCAGCCCGTAATAGCAACTGGTGTAGCCGTTGCAGCCGCTGACGTAGGTCTCGTCGAGGAGGTTGGTGGCGTTCACCTGCACGGAGAAGCCGGCCAGCGTCGGGTCGAGGTTGCGCAGGTCGTAGGAGGCCGTGGCGTCGACGAGCACGCTTTCGGGCACCTTGAAGGTGTTGGCCGCGTCGCCCCAGGAGGTGCCGAGGTAGCGGACGCCGCCGCCGAATTCCAGGCCCAGCAACGGCCCGTCGAGGAATCGGTAGGTCGCGAGCAGCGAGGCGGTGGTATCCGGAACCAACACCGGCCGCCGGCCCTGGAGCGGGACCGTCTGCCCGGTGAGGTCGTTGGCGGTCCGGCCGTCGTCCCGGACGTTGCGGATGTCGAGGAGCGAGAAGCCGCCGATCAAGGTGATGCCCTCGGTGAGGTTCGCCCGCGCCTCGAACTCGACCCCCTGCACGCCGACCTCGCCGGTCTGCAGCACGAAGCCGGTGGGGCGGCCGAGCGTCGTGTCGGCGGTGG
This sequence comes from Methylobacterium sp. WL8, assembly GCF_008040045.1. Classification (NCBI taxonomy): domain Bacteria; kingdom Pseudomonadati; phylum Pseudomonadota; class Alphaproteobacteria; order Hyphomicrobiales; family Methylobacteriaceae; genus Methylobacterium; species Methylobacterium sp. WL8. The sequence goes on from NZ_VRVF01000007.1 coordinate 81,540, forward strand.
TCCGGTTCGACTGGCGGATGTCGAAGACCGATGCGGTGAGCAGGATGTCGGTACCCGGCGGCTGGTACTTGATGCCGGCCTCGTACTGGTCGCTCAGCTGCGGGTCGGGGATGCGCCCGACCGTGCCGAAGGCCGTGTCGAACACTCGGCCGGCGACGATCGGCTCGAAGGCCTGGCTGTAGGACACGTAGGGCGCGACGCCCGAAGGGAACAGGTAGAGCAGGCTCGCCCGGCCGGTGAAGGCGTCGGAGGGCGCGTCCTGCAGCGTCAGCGTGCTGCCGGTGGCGGTGAAGCTGCGGGTCGGCCCGGACTGGCGGGCGACATCGTAGCGTCCGCCGAGGGTCAGGATCAGGCCGTCGACCTTCATCTGGTCCTGGAAGTAGACGCCGGTCTGCTGCGCGTCGATGCGCGAGGTGGTGGTGAAGGCCGGGAACGGGATGTTCATCGCGTAGTTCGGCGCGAGCACGTTCAGGTCGGGCGCGTTCGGAAACGGCGTCCCGCTGGTGCGCGTGCTGAAGGTGCGGTGGTCCACGCCGAGCAGCGCCGTGTGGGCGATCGGACCGGTGTCGAAGTTGGCCACGACGTTCGAATCCAACGTGTAGGCCTCGGCCGCGACGACGTTGCCGATCACTGCGCGCGGCAGCAGCGGGCCGCTGGCGAACGGGCCGTTTCGCGGGTTGAACGCGCTGTAGACGCTGCGATAATCGCCCTGCGTACGCAGGTAGCGTCCGGCCGAGTGGAAGCGCAGGTTCTCGTTGAAGCGGTGGTCGAACAGGTATTCGATCGAGGCCTGGGTCCGGTCCGAGCGCTCGACGCTTTTGTCGCCGTCGTAGAAGTTGACCGGCAGGCGCCCGATCACGCCGTTGCCGAAGTCACGCGGGAACACCGTGCCGACCGCCGGGAAGCCACCGTAGAAGCCAGAGAACGGGTCGCGCTGGTAGTTGCCGATTATCGTGAGCTGCGTGTCGGTCGAGGCCCGCCAAGTCACGCTCGGATTGACGAAGGCGCGCTCGACCCGCGTCGTGTCCACCGGGCCGTCGCCGTTCCAGCCGGAACCGACGATGCGGTAGGCGAACTGATCGGCGAGCCACGGCACCTCGGACTGGATCGGCCCGCCCACGTCGACGCCGCCGCGGACCTCGTTGAAGCCGCCGCCCTGGACGAAGACTTCGCCGTGCCGGACGAATTGCGGGATCTTCGAGACCAGGTTGACGATGCCGCCAGGCCCCGACTGCCCGTACAGCACCGAGGCCGGCCCCTTGATCACGTCGACCCGCTCCAGCCGATAGGGGTCGATGGTGGCGTTGGCGTCGCGGCCGGCGATGAGTGCCATGCCGTCGAGGAAGATCGGCGCGTTGAACCCACGGATCAGGAACTGCTCCAACCGGGTCGAGCCGGCGCCGCCGCGCTGCTCGGTGGTGACGCCGGGCGTGTAGCGTAGGGCCTGGTTCACGGTGAGCGCGTTCTGGTCCTCGATCTGCTTGCGCCCGATCACCGAGATCGACTGCGCGGTCTCGATGATCGGCGTATCGGTCTTGGTGGCGACGGTGCTGCGGCTGGCGACGTAACCGGGGACCGCACCGGACGCACCGCCCGATCCGTAGAGCGTGCCGCCGAGGCTGCGGCCGGCGCCCTCGCCGGTGACGCTGAGCTCGCCGAGCTCGATGTCGGTCGTCGGCGCGGTCTGCGCCGAGGCGGCCGACGGCGACAGGATCGCGCAGGTCGTGGATAGTAGAGCCAGCCCCAGTACGGTGCGGAACGGGCGCACGGAAGCTGGCCCTGCGGCGCACGGGCAGTAATGAATCATCTAGTTGATCCCAGACGCGACACGTAACGACGAAGACCCGCGACATGCACTTGCGCATCACGGCGGCGTGATCGGCTTATCGTTAAGTTCTCGCCCCAGCACAATTTCTATCTTGTGGAAGCGTTCCAGAGTAACTTCGAAAGGTTCCAGGCTATCTCGACGTGCACGGTCACGCGGGATGACGATGCACAGGGGCGTGGGCGGTTTCGTGCGCTCTGCATGCCCAGACAGGATGGTGCCCGCGACGCAACTTGCCGGTGCATAAGCTGCCAGGCTGTGTTCAATCGGTGACACCTCGCGGGCGCCTGGTCGCCTCAAATCAGGCCGGCGGCGACGCCCGCTTGGGGTCGACCCAGGCGCCCAGCGTCTCGGTGCGCGCCTGCGACAGGATTTCCGTAGGCGCTTCAGCGCACGGAGTCCCCTCCGGATTGTCGGCCCCAAAGGCGGCGAGCGCCACGCGGGTCTCGGGGTCGGCGCAGGCGCGCGCGAACGCCGCGCGGTCGAGGCAGGTGAGGCGCCCAGTCTCGAAGCAGGCGTAGACCAGGCCGGAGCCGGCTTCCGCGAAGCGGACCGAGCGGAGGCGCCGGGCGCATTGGCGCAGGAAGCCGGTGTTCCGTTCCGGCGCCAGGGCGGCGGCGTCCGGGTAGACCTCCGCCGGTGAGAGCGCGTCGATGTTAATCTTGGTGTAGCGGGCGATGTCGATCAGGTAGCCGGCGTTGAGGACGGTCAGGTTGCCGTTCTCGCCGAAGGCGACGGTGCGCGGGCGTTCGCCAAGCGGCACGCTGTTGTCGAGGAACTCGTAATACACCTGCTTGTCGGCCTTGGCCGCCCAGGTGAAGAACAGCTCCGGCATTCCGGTGAAGGCCTCGACGTTGTGGGCGAGGAGGTCGTCCACCGCCTTGTAGCGACCGAAGATCCGTCCGCGGATCCAGGCGCGTTCGACCGTCGCGTCAGGCGGCGTGATCATGAACAACATGAAGACGCGGTGCCCGAAGCGGGTCAGCAACTGGCTACCGTCCTGCGTACGGGAATCGGCGTTGAAGCTGTCGAACCGGAACCGGTCGATCAGCAGATGCGACATCCGCCCCTCGCGGGCCTTGCGCGCCATGTAGCGATCGAGCTTGCGATCGACGATCTCGACCTCGTGCCCGGTGAGCGTGCCGGCATAGCCGATCGCGTCGCCGATCGAGTCGTAGTCGAGCAGGAACTTGCGCCAGATGTCGGGGGTGATCACCGCGAAGTCCGACCAGGATTCGCCGAGCCGGCGGGCCAGAGCGCGCTGCAGCGGGCGCATTGTGCTCTTGCCCGAGGCCGAGGCGCCCTTGACGTTCATCACGATCGGCGCCGCCTGCGCGCGGACCGGAACGTAGCCTTCGCGCGCCACGGCCTCGGCGAACCACGGCTCGATCAGGCAGCCGATGCGGCGGCTGCCCTCGTCATTGGCCACGAGCGTGGTAGCAAGGCTCGCGAGCAAGCTGCGATCCCCGATGAGCTTGCCCCGGTGCCGGACGATCCCCGACACAACCCTGTGAAGCGCCGCGCTCGCCACCTGCTCGAGGGCATCCTCGCCCTGCCCGGCGCGGACGCACCAATCGGCGCAGTTGGCCAGCACACGCTCTTCAGGAGACCGCCCGTCAACGGGCGGCGGCTCCGGCCGCGGCGCTAGGCCCAGCACGTGGCGCCAGGTTTTGGGCGTTGCCGGCGCCGGAGCGGGCGGCGCGAACGCCGCGTCGAGCTCAGCCGTGATGCGGGTGCGCGCCGCCTCCGCAACGGCGCTCAGAGTCTCAGCGACGGCCGCCGCGTGCGGTGCGACCGCGTCGGCGAGGATGTGCGCGACGATCGCACGGAAGTTGACGCCAAGGTCGCCATAGGTCTCGCCGACCGGGACCGAGAGGTCGGCCATCACCCGGATCAGCACCTCGTGGACGACGAGGCGCTCGGGCCGGAAGGCGACGATTTCCGGCATCGGCAGGCCGGAGAAGGCGGCGAGTTCGACCGCCTCGGCCAGGGGCGTCGCAACGTTCTCGGGCCGGTACAGGGTGGTCAGCGCGAGAAAGCGCCGTGGCAGCGTCGATTCGATACCGGGATTCCACGGCCCGCGCTCGACGACGCCGTCGTCCGGCAGCGCATACCCGGCCGCCGCGTTCATCGCACCACGGCCAGACCTCGCACGGGACCGAGGCTCAAGCCGCCTCGGCCGAAGCCCGGAACAGGCTGGCGCAGCCCGAGCCACGATGCATGCTCAGGATCGAGGCCCGGTCGATCTCCGGGTGCGCCGCGAGCACGTGGCGGACGCAATCGACGACCTTCTCGTACTGCGATGCCTCGTAGTTGCGCTCGAGCGGGCTCACCGCGATGTAGGTCTCGACGACCAGCACCCGCTCGGCACGCTCCTGCGTGACCTCGACGGCGATCCAGGATGACTTGATCAGGCGGGAACTCGAAAGCATGGGCGTACCTCCGTCGGTCTGCGCTTGTTTGCCGAGCGCCGTTTGATCGGGAGGATGAACCCGTATTCCGTCGCTGCCAAGGGGCGCGAACGCGGAAGGTGTCGCCAGCACCGGGAACCTACGGCTTGGCGGCAATGGCCAAGCGTGACGTCCGCCCGGTCAGTCGAAGTCACCGACCGCCGACATCACCTGATCGAAGATGAGCTGATCGCCGAGCCAAACGATCAGCGACAGGAGAAGCCCGAGGCCGGCGATGTAGAGGATCGCGAACAGGTCGGCGTTGTCGCGACGCATCGACAGCACGAGCCATGCGAAGGGAATCGACTGGACGGCCAAGGCGGCGGGAACGTTCATCGCACGGCTCCGCAAGAAACCGTAAGGTGCCATGCATTCGTATGGCGGAATAGACCGATATTCGATCGTGATCCCGAAATCTGATCAATTTTCGATGAGGCATTCTGCAGTTGTGAGACATCAGGCCGGTCGTTGGACGAGCGAAGACCGTGCAACCGAAGACATCGGGCCGGACGAACATCGCGCCGTGGGTCACGTCGTTTGGCATATTGCATGCCATCGTCACTTCGGCCATCCTGCGGGGCAACGGCCGACAAGGCCGACTTAGACGAAGCAACAGGGATGGAGCGTCGCAATGCCCCTCGGGCGCCATCAGGGCTGCCTGCCTTTCGGGCCGCAGGGCTTCCCATCTGCGTGCCTTCGGGCCGCGACGCGCGCTGAGCCGCGCACCGGCCCTAGCCAGAAGCGCGGCTTGGCCGAAGGCGGACTTTTATTGACTTGACCATTGGCGAGCGCGCCCGGCAGGCATGAGGCCTGACGGGACCGCGGCCCGACACCTTCGAAGCCGAGCGGCATCGCCGGTATCCCGACCCACCTGGAACGATCAGAGACAGACCCATGAGCAAGGCCCTGGAAGGCGTCAAAATCCTGGACTTCACCCACGTCCAGTCCGGCCCGACCTGCACGCAGTTGCTCGCGTGGTTCGGCGCCGACGTGATCAAGGTCGAGCGTCCCGGCGCCGGCGACGCGACGCGCGCGCAGCTTCAGGACGTTCCTGATGTGGACAGTTTGTATTTCACCATGCTGAACCACAACAAGCGTTCGATCACCCTCGATTCGAAGACGGCCAAGGGCAAGGACGTGCTCTGGCGCCTGGTGAAGGAGTGCGACGTGCTCGTCGAGAACTTCGCCCCCGGCGCGCTCGCCCGCATGGGCCTGACCTGGGAGAAGATCCACGAGGCCAACCCGCGCATGATCCTGGCTTCGGTGAAGGGCTTCGGTCCCGGCCGCTACGAGGATTGCAAGGTCTACGAGAACGTCGCCCAGTGCGCCGGCGGCTCGGCCTCCACCACCGGCTTCCGCGACGGCATCCCGATGGTGACCGGCGCGCAGATCGGCGATTCCGGCACCGGCCTGCATCTCGCGCTCGGCATCGTCACCGCCCTGTTCCACCGCACCGTCACCGGGCTGGGCCAGAAGGTCGACTGCGCCATGCAGGACAGCGTGCTCAACCTCTGCCGGGTGAAGCTGCGCGACCAGCAGCGCCTCGATCACGGCCCGCTCACCGAGTACAGCCAGTTCGGCGAGGGCATCCCGTTCGGCGACTCGACCCCGCGCGCCGGCAACGATTCCGGCGGCGGCCAGCCCGGCCGCATCCTCAAGTGCAAGGGCTGGGAGCACGATCCCAACGCGTACCTGTACTTCATCACCCAGGCCGCGGTCTGGGCGCCGATCTGCGACATCATCGGAGAGCCGGACTGGAAGACCGATCCGGGCTACGCCACGCCCAAGGCGCGCCTGCCGCACCTGAACGAGATCTTCACGCGCATCGAAGCCTGGACGATGAAGCACGACAAGTTCGAGGCGATGGACATCCTCAACGCGTACGACATCCCCTGCGGCCCGATCCTGTCGATGAAGGAGATCGCCGCCGACGAGTCCCTGCGCAAGACCGGCACGATCGTCGAGGTCGAGCATCCCACGCGCGGCACCTACCTGACCGTCGGAAACCCGATCAAGCTCTCGGCGAGCCCGAGCGAGGTGACCCGCTCGCCGCTGCTCGGCGAGCACACCGACGAGATCCTCCGCAGCGTCCTCAAGTACACCGACGCCGAGGTGGACGAGATCGCGAATTCAGGCGCGGTCGGCCGCATCGAGAAGATCGCGGCGGAGTAGGCGGTCGCCGAAAAACGGCGGATTCGTTCCTGCACTTCTATCGATCCATCTACACGGACCGGCATTTGCCCAACCACTGACACCGACATCCCGAGGGGCCCGCGACAGCGGACCTCGACGGTGCCCTCCGGCGGGCGCGCGACGACCGGAGCCCTCCTTGGGGGCTTGCCGCCTCGCGAAAGCGCCTCGGGACGAGGTGGTGGGCAGGATCGGCGGTCGAGCAGAGTCCGGGGCGGACCGTCCCATCGCGACGACAACGAGGCTTCCATGCGCATCGCCTTCATCGGTCAGCAGGATTTCGGCAAGGCGGTGCTGGAGGCCTTCCTGAAGCGCGGCGACACGGTGGCCGGCGTGTTCTGCGCCCCCGAGAAGGAGGGCGCCAAGCCCGACGTGCTGAAGACCGCCGCCCTCGAGCAGGGGCTGCAGGTGTTCCAGTTCCCGAGCCTGAAGAGCGCCGAGGCGGAGGCCGCCATGCGCGGGCTCGACGCCGACATCGGCGTGATGGCCTACGTGCTGCAGTTCGCGCCGCAGGACTTCGTCACGATCCCGAAGCACGGCACGATCCAGTACCACCCCTCGTTGCTGCCGCGGTATCGCGGGCCGTCCTCGATCAACTGGCCGATCGCCAAGGGCGACACCCGGACCGGGCTGACGATCTTCCGCCCGACCGACGGCCTCGACGAGGGCCCGGTCATTTTGCAGAAGACCTGCGACATCGGCCCCGACGACACGCTGGGCGACGTCTACTTCAAGAGCCTGTTCCCGATGGGCGTCGCGGCGATGCTGGAGGCGGCCGACCTCGTCGTCGCCGGCCGGCACATGGAGGTCGACCAGGACGAGGACGCGGCGAGCTACGAGGGCTGGTTCCGCGCCCGCGAGGCGGCGATCAACTGGGCCGCCCACGCCAACCAGATCTACGACCTGATCCGCGCCGCCAACCCCGCCCCCGGCGCCTGGACAACGATGAACGGCGCCAAGCTGCAGATCTTCGACGCGCGGCTGCACCCGGTGCGGGCGCTCGGCGGCGTGAAGGGCAAGGTCGGCGAGGTGATCGCGGTCGGCGACGAGTCGATCCGCGTCACCGCGCAGGGCGGCCAGATCGAGATCTTCAAGGTGAAGCCGGAGGGCGGCAAGAAGCTCTCCGCGGCGGAGTTCGCCCAGGACGGCGGCTTCAGCGTGGGCACGATTCTGGGCGGCTGAAACGCGTGGGTCGTCGCCCCATCCCGTCGGCTGCGATCAGCCGGCGGGTCTTTCGCGTTCGATCGCATCGAGAAGGATCGCGCTGATCCGGGCCTGCCAACCCGGTCCGCCTGCTCGGAAATGAGCTGGTGGTGAAAACCTGACGGATGGAACCCACCACGAACGTCCGCGATGGGTGGAAAGCGGACGATCAGCGTTCCCAATCTCAACCTCCGTCAGCACTAGCTCAAGGGCGCGCCAGCGCCAGAACCTGAGAGAGATGGTCGATGCTGGCCCCCGGATTTGAAGGGGCATCGGTCGGCCATTCGGCGGTCCCGTGAAACCAAGCAGTGCTCATTCCGGCAGCGTGAGCGCCGAGAACGTCGGCGACGGGATTGTCGCCGACGAACAAGCATCGCGACGGCTGAGTTCTGCAAGCCGTCGCGGCTCGCAGAAACAGGGCTGCATCCGGCTTCCGTAACCCCTCTCGTTCCGAGATCAGGACGGTATCGACCAGCCCATCCAGTTCGAGCGCCTCGACATGCCTTGACTGAAACTCCGTCTCGCCATTCGTCACGATGCCAAGGGCAAGCCCTCTTGCTCGCAGTTCCTTCAAAACCGCCCCCATTCCGTCGAAGGGCTGGGCGAAGCGCGCGCAGCGAGCGCGGTAGTCCGCAAGCAAAATGTCGGCGTGCTCGACCCGTCCACCGAACTCGGCGAGTATGTTCGGGTAGACCACGGACTTATGGACGTGCCCTCGCTTGTCGAGGACGAGGAACCGGGCACACCATTCGTCCGACCGGACGTGACCTAGGTGATCGGCGTGCCGCTCGAACTGATCTCTGAGAAATGCTCTAAGGGATTTGGTGCGATCCAGTAACGTTTCGTCCAGATCGAAAAGAACAGCATCGACCATAGCTCTGGAGTACTCCCGCCTGCGATATCTGCCTTCTACAGGATGCAGGACAGCATGTCCCGAACGGCTGCTATGGGTCGGGAGCGGACCCAAAGCATGGGTTCCATCCGTCAGATTTCGACCACTAGGATCGCGGGCGGCAGGCGGAAGGCCTCCGCTTCCCGCGCGTCCGGTCCGACCGGCTGCCCCCGGCTCACGAGCACGTCGCCGACATGGACGTCGGCGCGGGCCATCATCGCGTCCGTCAATTCCGGCGCGTCTTCGTATTCGTCCGCCTGGATGACGTGGGCATCCGTCTTCGCGAAGTCCGTTTCGCCGAACGCATCAGCGGAGAAGCGGGCCGTAGAGGGCTTGCTCTCGTGCATTGGCTTTCCTCATCGTAAAAACGTGACGGTCCGTGCCACGCGGCGTCCACCCGACGACGACCATGCGCGCGTCGAGCAATCCAACGGTGCGACGCGGGACCTCGTCGTCGTCGGCGCGACGATCCTCGAACGGATACGGTTTTCGTTTGAACTCGTCGCCTGCGCACCGTTTTCCCGGACGCCTGGAGCGTCAGCGGACGGCGATCCGGGACCCAGCATCGACAAGGGCCGCGTCAGTGGCTCGATACGAACGGCGCAACGAGATCGACGCTTCGCGGCGTCTTCTGCTGGGTCCCGGATCGGGTTCCGCGGACGCTTCACCCGTCCGGGAGAACGGGCGCCGTGTCCGCAGAACCGATCGACCGGACATCGTATGACCTGTGATGTCAGCAAACACGAGGGCCGACGCGAGGAAGCCCACGCCGTAACCCGGCCAAAGCCGTGTCGCACTTTGCCGGGTGGACCGTGATCGCCCTCGCTATCCAGAAGTGATGAAGAGACGGCCGCGTCAATGAACCCCGCGGCGCCTACCTGTCGGAAGCCTGCGTCCGCGGCCCGTAGCTCCTGAACTTCTCGATGTTGCGCGCGATCTCGGCATCGGAGAGCACCACCGGCGTGCCGACCTGCAACGCGACCGCGTATTGCCGGCACAGGGTCTCCATCTCCACCGCGAGCCAGAGCGCCTTGGGCAGGTCCGGCCCGGTGGCGATCATGCCGTGGTTGGCGAGCAGGCAGCCGTTGCGATCCTCCAGCGCTTCGAGCGCGAGCCGCGAGAGCTCTTCGGTGCCGAAGGTGGCGTAGCCGGAGCAGCGGATCGTCGGGCCGCCGACGGCGGCGATCATGTAGTGCACCGCGGGGATCGTCTGCCGGCACATCGCGAAGGCGGTGCCGTGATCGGGGTGAGCGTGCACCACCGCGTTCACCGCCGGCTTCTCGCGCAGGATGTCGCGGTGGAAGCGCCATTCCGAGGACGGGCTCAGCGGGTGGTCAAAGCCGCCGTCCATCGCCAGGAAGACCACCTCCGCCTCGCCGATGCGGGCGCTCGGGACGCCCGAGGGCGTGATCAGCAAGCCGTCGCGCCAGCGCAGGGAGACGTTGCCCGAGGTGCCGCGGTTGAGGCCCTGCGCATCGAGGTCGCGCGCGGCCGCCACCACAGCCGCCCGCGCCCTGCTCTCGTCGGCATCCATTCGCGGCCCTTCCGGTTGTCCAGCCCCCGATAAGCGCGAAGGCCCGGCACCGTAAAGACGGTGCCGGGCCTCCTTGCGTTCGGCCGGTGGAGCATTTTCAAGCGAGGTGGATGCCGGCTCGCGTGGAGACAATGCGACCACACAGCAGGTGAGAGCATTTTCCGTGATCCAGGGATCACGGAAAATGCTCTCGTGGAGCGTCGCGGCCTCAGGCGGCGACGGCCCCTCGGGCGGCGGTCGTCTCGGGCGCGGCGAGCATCGCGTTGGCGACCACGCGCTTGCGCCAGGGCTTCAGCACCGCGATGGCGAGTATCGAGGCCAGGATGTTGGCGCCGGCCGCCAGCAGGAACACGCCGTCCCAGCTGCCGGAGCTCTGCTGCAGGTAGTTCGCTGCCGGCACCAGCAGGGCCGCCGTGCCCTTGGCGGTGTAGAGCAGGCCGGCGTTGGTCGCCGCGAACTTCGACCCGAAGGTGTCGGTGCAGGTCGAGGGGAAGAGCGAGTAGATCTCACCCCAGGCGAAGAACACGAAGCCCGAGAGCAGCACGAACCACAGCGGATCGTGACCCCAGAGGTAGAGCATGTAGATGCCGAAGCCTTCCATCGCGAAGGCGATGAACATCGTGTTCTCGCGGCCGATCTTGTCCGAGACCCAGCCGAAGAACGGCCGCGTCAGCCCGTTGAGCACCCGGTCGATGGTCGCGGCGAAGGTGATCGCCACCATGGTGATGCCCATGATCGTCACCGGGACCTTGTCGACGCCGATGTCGGCGGCGATCGGCTTCAGGTTGGCGGTGATCATCAGGCCGCCGGCGCCGACGATGACGAACATGAAGTACATCAGCCAGAAGATCGGCTGCCGGACGACCTCGCCGGGCGCGTAGTTGCGCCGGGTCTGGATCACGTTGGCGTTCACCGCCGCCTCGGGCACCTGGCCCTTCTTCGGCGAAATCAGGAAGAAGGCGAGCAGGCAGACGACGATGCCCTGGCCGAGGCCGAACCAGAGGAACGCGGCCTGGAAGCCGTTCTCGGCGATCATCCACTGGATCGGCGCGACGGTGAAGGCCGAGCCGGCGCCGAAGCCCGCCGCGGTGATGCCGGCTGCGAGGCCGCGCTTGTCCGGGAACCACTTGAGCGCGCTGCCGACACAGGTGCCGTAGACCGCGCCCGCGCCGATGCCGGCGACGACCTGGCCGAGATAGAACATGTTGAGCGTGGTGGCGTAGGAATTGATCACCCAGCCGACGCCGCAGAGCAGGCCGCCGAACAGGACGACCACCCGCGGGCCGTACTTGTCCACGAACCAGCCTTCGACCGGGACGAGCCAGGTCTCGAACAGCACGAACAGCGTGAAGGCCCACTGGATCGCCGCGCGGTCGAAGCCGAACTTCTTCTGGATGTCGGGCACGAAGAACGTCCAGCCGTACTGGAGGTTCGCGATCATCACCATGCAGACCACGCCGAGCGCGAGCTGCATCCATCGATATCCGTCGGACACCCGTCCGATCGCCTGTCTGTCGTCGTTTGGCATCGTCATCCTCCCAGAGGTCTTGCTTGAGGCCGGTTGTCCGGCACGTGGCGTGTCGTCCGCGTTGGTCGCGGCGTCGTCGGATCGGGAACCGCCCGAAAGGGACGGTCGCCGACCTTTGCGCCGTTATTCGCCGACGCCCTTCAATCCTCGATGTCGTCGCGCGGAGACCTTCGTCCACGCGAGAACCGCAATGTCGGCATGGTCCTGATGCCGCGTTCCGGCTTCCGATGCAGCTTCGATTGCACGGTTCATCTCGGAAAAACTTTTGGCACCGCAACAAGAAAAAGTCAGCGCACCGGCTGGGCGATCTCTGGTCTACGGTATGCCAGAAATATCGTGCGATATCCGCTCGGAACCTGTCAACGCGACCGGAATAAAAATACAGAAATTTCGTTCGGATTAGGAGCTGCCGACAGACGTGGTCCTCAAAGGGACGGCTCGGCCCGAGTGCGAGGCTTCGGAGCCGAGCGACGGCCGATCCGACCGACCCTGCATCGCCGCGTGTGCCATCTAGGCTGACGCCAAGGTTTGCGTTACGTCGGCGATCGGTCGCGCGTCGAATTCCAATCCAAGAACGCGGACCGACGGATACGGCATGTCGAACTCCGAGTCGCTCAGCATCAAGCCGATCGTGGTCAGTTCGAGCCTGCGCACCCTCGCCTACGAGGCGTTGAAGACGTTCATCACCAACATGGACATCTACGGGCGCCCGGACGAGGTGCGCCTCGACGAGCGCAAGCTGTCGCAGGATCTCGGCGTCAGCCGCACGCCGGTGCGCGAGGCGCTGACCGTGCTGGAGCAGGAAGGGTTCGTCCGGTCCGAGGCCCGGCGCGGCGTCTTCGTCATCAAGAAGACGAAGAAGGAGATCGTCGGGATGATCCATTCCTGGGCGGCACTCGAAAGCATGGCCGCCCGGCTCGCCTGCACCCGGGCCTCGGATGCCGAGCTGCGCTCGCTGCGCGAGGCCTTCCCCGAGTTCTACGACGGGCGGCCGGCCGAGCACATCGACGAGTACTCGGACGCCAACATCCGCTTCCACCAGAAGATCATCTCGCTCGGGCAATGCGCGGTGATCTCCGAGCTGTCGAGCAACCTGCTGATGCACGTGCGCGGCATCCGCAACACCGCGCTCCGCCAGGGCGACCGGGCCGAGAAGTCGATCCGCGAGCATGTCGCGATCATCAAGGCGCTCGAGGCGCGCGACGTGGAAGCCGCCGAGCGGCTCGTGCGCGACCACGGCATCGGCCTCGCCGACCACGTCGACGCCTACGGCGCCTACCTCGACTGAACCGATCCCGGTTTTCCGATCTTCCTGCGCGCGTGGTGCACTCCGTCCACCGCGCGCGAACGCATGCGCGCCTTACATGATTGGTATGTGGCGTTTGGCATACCAGAATGCAGCGCACCATGAGATCTATTGCGTCGCAACACGCATCGGGATCCCGCCATGTTCTCCTCGTTCCTCGCCGTCTTCGCCGCCCTCGCCAGCGTCCAGGTGCTGCTCGTCGTGAAGCTCGCCGACTTCCTCACCGACGGCGCCGAGGCGCGCAGTGCCCGCTCGGTCGCAGCCGACGTCCACGGCGCCACCGCCGCCTGAGCACGCGTCCGAGTTGTAATCCGCCGCGCGTCTGCGCACTCTGCCCGCGAGTCGAGGGGCGAGGCCCGATGCCGAATCAGGCATCATGATGGCGTCGCCGAAGGAGGCCGGAAACGGTTCACTCATGAAGTTCGGTTTATCGTCAACACGGCGTTGACGAGGACAACCGAGGAAGGCCGGCATTGGCACAGGGCGCTCCGTTCCCGGCCATGGAGGACGCGTTCGTCCTCCTGATCACCGACCGTCCGGACCTGCGGCGCACCCTGGCGCGCGGGATCGACCTGGTGATGCCGTGCCGCACGGTCTCGGCCTGGCCTGAAGGCGGCGCCCGCCCCGCGCTGGTGGTGATCGACCTGCCGGCAGCCGGCGCCGACGCCGTCCGCGCCGACACCGCCTTGACGCCGACGCTCGTGCTGGAGCGCGACGCCGCGCGGCGCCGGCCCACGTCACCCATCCTGAAGACCCTGCCGGCCGCGACGCGGCGCGAAGCGATCCTCGCCGACGCCTTCGCGATGATCGAGGTCGCCATCGCGCGGACCCGGGTGCTCGATGCGCGGAGTGCCGCCGCGACGACGATCGTGTCGGAGATCTTCGATTCGGCGGCGCTCGGCGCGCCGTTCCAACCGAGCGAGATCGATCGCGGCACCGAGATCGTCCTGGCCGCGGTGTCGGAGGTCGGCATCGGCGACTGGCTCGCCACGGTGTGGCGCCACGACGCCGGCGTCTACCAGCACACCCTCGGCGTCGCCGGCTACGCCGCGGCGTTCGGCGGCCGGGTCGGCCTCTCGCGCCCCGACCGGCACCGCCTGACCAAGGCCGCGCTGCTGCACGACATCGGCAAGGCGCGCATCCCCGTCGAGATCCTGAACAAGCCCGGCCGGCTGACGGCGGAGGAGATGCGCCTGATGCGCCGGCATCCGGAGATCGGCGCGGGGCTGCTCGACGCGCAGGGCGGATTCGATCCGGCGATCGTCGAGGTGGTGCGCCACCACCACGAGAAGCTCGACGGCACCGGGTATCCGGCCGGCCTGCGCGACGGCGCGATCACCGACCTCGTCCGCATCGTCGCGATCTGCGACGTGTTCTCGGCGCTGACCGAGCGCCGGACCTACCGCGATTCCGTCGCTGCCCCCGAGGCGCTGGCGACGATGGAGGGGATGAAAGGCCACCTCGACCGCGCGCTGATGCAGGCCTTCGCGCCCGTGGCCCTCGGCCGTGCGGTGGAGTTGGCCTGATCAGCGCGTTTCAAACGCGCCGGCCTCCACGCGGCTTGAAAAGACTCACGCCCTGCCCGCGACGGGCCGCCATCGCGGCGGAGACCAGGCCGAGGCCGCCGACGGTGGCGAACAGCGCGGCGAAGGCGCGCCCGATCCCGTCCGCGCCGAACACCCGGTCGTTCAGCAGACCGAGCAGGGCCGGCCCGGCGCCGAGCGCCACGAGGGTCACGAAGGCGATGAACAGGCCGCTGATCCGCCCCCGCAGGGCGACCGGCGTCAGGAACTGGATGCCGGCCAGGCTCGGCGGGCTGCAGAAGCCGAGGGCCGCGACCAGGGCCGCGAACCCGCCAAGCGAGAGGCCGAGCCCGGGCGCGAACACCATGACGAGGGTCGCAGGCAGCGACAGCAGGAGCCCGAGCCCCAGCATCCGCGGTGCGGCGCGCGGGCGCTTGCGCTTCGCACGGTCGAGCACGATCCCGCTGACGATGTGTCCCACGGGCGCCGCAACCAGCACGACGAGGCCGAGGATCAGCCCGCTCTCGGCCGGCGTCACCTTGAAGGCGCGCACGTAGAAGGTCGGCGCCCAGGCGGTCAGCGTCTGGCCCATGAGGATCGCGGCGGTCGAAGCCACGGTATGGGGCAGGTAGGCGCGGCCGTGCCGGACGATCCAGGCGAAGGCGCGCGACCACGGCGGCAGTGGGACCGGGACCGACGGAGGGGGCGGTTCGGCGATGCCCCAGGTGAAGGCCAGCAGCACGAGGTTCGGCAGGGCCGCCAGCACGAACAGGGCCTGCCAGGGCGCGAGCGCACCGAAGCCCGGCAGCGTCAGGCCGCCCTGCCCCGTCAGCCAGCCGAGGGTCGCCCCGCCGACGAGGAGGGCGAGGCTTCGCCCGAGCGTACCGCCGGTGGTCAGCAGCGAGACCCCACGCCCAAGCCGCGCCCGCCCGACCCGCAACGCGAGCAGGGACAACGCGGCCGGGACGACGCCCGACTGCCCCAGGCCGAGGAGCATGCGGCTCACGAACAGGGCGGCGAAGGAGCCGGAGAGGCCGCAGGCCAGCGTCGCGAGGGTCCACACCACGAGGCAGCCGAGAAGGAGCGTGCGCCGATGCCCGCGGTCGGCCAACGCGCCGACCCAGGGCAAGCCCGCCGCATGCAGCAGCGCGAAGGCCGAGCCCTGGAGCAGGCCGACCTCGGCGTCGCTCAGCGCCAGATCGTGCTTGAGCGGCGTGGCGAGCACCGTGATCAGGAACCGGTCGCTGAAGGCGAAGAACTGCGTCGCCGCGAGCAGCAGCACCAGCCCCCAGCCGGACGATCCGCCGCTTCGCTCCGCGGTCGGTAGGCGACGAGGTGTGGACGCGAGTGCCGGTTCAGTAGAGTTCACAAAGCCACGCGGCGAGTTGCGACCGGGCGTCGGCGATCCCCGCCCGGGAGGCGCGCGCCCGCTGCAGGTCGGCACGGAACTGTCCCGGCGGCCGCCCGAATGCCGCGTGAAACGCCCGGTTGCAATGGCTTTCGCTGCCGAAGCCGCAGGCGAAGGCCAGGGCCGCGATCGAGCGGGTCTCGCTCGGTCGCCTCAGGCAGGCGCGCAGGCTCTCGAGCCGCCGGAGCCGGAGCACGTTCGCGACGCCGCCATCCTCCGAGAACGAGCGATACAGGACGCTGCGCGAGACGCCGACGCCCCGCGCGATGGTTTCGGCGTCGAGGGTAGAGTCCGACAGGCGCGTGGCGATGAACGCCTCGGCGCGCTCGCGCCGCAGCAGGACGAGCTGCGCTTCGGTGTCCGGGTCGAAGCCGAGCCCGGTCCTGTCGTCGAGCACGGCGGCCAGCACCGTCGTCAGGGCGCGGGCCGCGCCCGCCGCCGCGCGCGGGTTCATGGCGGACGCTCGGCGGGCGAGGGAGACCATCAGGTCGGCGACGAGCCCTCCACTCGCCTCGGGCAGCACCGTGCCGTGGAAGCCGCGAAGCCCGCGCAGCGAGCCTTCGACCGGATCGCGCGCGAGCGCGACGGTGACGACGTGCGCGTGGTCCGCCCGGCTCGATTGCGGCCGGGTGGTGTCGAACAGCAGGATCTCGCCGGGCGCCACCCGAACCTCGTCGCCCGGGACGCCGCCGGACAGGCGGCCGGCGAGCAGGAGGTGGAGGTTGACGTGGTCGAAGCCGTCGCGGCGCACGCGCGCCGCGCCACGGCTGTGCACCAGCCCGTTCAGATGGCGATCGAACACCACCATCCGCGGGAAGCGGTGGGCCTGGAAGCGGGCGTAGAACCCCTCCCCCGTCAGGGCCACGTCGGAACCGTGGGCGTAGAGGTCGTGGTAGGTGCCGAATCCGTCGGGGGCGTCCGGCGACTGCGCGGCGAAACTGAAGGATTGCAACGTCACGGGTCGGCCGAAGCGAGTCCATTCGACACGTCGGTCGATGCGATGTTCATTATTCACCGCTGAAACACGGGTGCAAGGCGGCCCACGGCTGCAACCACTGGGGAATGATTACGCATCACACCTAAAAGTCCGATCGGAGACGAGGCTCGAATGCAGCCTATCCCCGTGCAGGAACGGCCCTCGTGGCGCGCCTGAGGTGCCTCCGCCGAGGTCGCGGTCGGCCCGCATGGGTCTGCGATGGAACGGCGCATCGACGGACGCTGCTCCGGTGCTAGCTTCCTCGCGACGCGCCGAAGGGCAGCGGGCCTCGGAGGATCGCGATGAGCGGCGTGTTCTTTCTCTACTTCACCGCCTGCATGGCGAACGCGCCCGAGACCTGCGAAGCGCGGCGCATGCCGCTCGACGTGGCGACGCCCCGCGCCTGCCAGCACGTCGCCCAGCCGCAGCTTGCGCGCTGGGTCGAGGAACACCCGGACTACCGGATCGCCGGGTGGCGCTGCGGCGCGCCGATGCGCGATCCCGGCACGCGGATCTGATGGCGGGCGTGGCATCGCGGGCACAGGCGCCCGCCCTTGCGCACGGTGCGCCGTCGCGCGCCCCGGTTTCGCCGCATGGGACGGGCCAAGGCGAGGCTCCGTCCCGCCAGCGAACCCGTTCCCGATGCCATACAGCGCCGCCCGCCGCCTCAAGGCCTTCGCCGCCTACGGCCTTTTCGCCCTCGCGCTCGCCGGCTGCGGGACTCCGACGCTCATCGAGAGCGCCGGCCCGGTCAGCCCCGTGATCCTCGACGAGAATGCGGCCGCCGCCGCGATCTCGCGTTACCGCGCCCAGCACGGGCTCGGGCCGGTCACCGTCGACGCCGGGCTGGTGACGGCGGCCGCGTTCCAGGCCGGCAACAACGCCCGCACCGGACAGCTCAGCCACGAGGTCGGCGGCAGCTTCACCGCGCGGATGGCCTCGGCCGGGCTCGGCCGGTCCTGGTCGGCGGAAAACCTCAGCGCCGGCTCCG
This sequence comes from Methylobacterium sp. WL8, assembly GCF_008040045.1. Taxonomy (NCBI): domain Bacteria; kingdom Pseudomonadati; phylum Pseudomonadota; class Alphaproteobacteria; order Hyphomicrobiales; family Methylobacteriaceae; genus Methylobacterium; species Methylobacterium sp. WL8. The sequence goes on from NZ_VRVF01000007.1 coordinate 99,366, forward strand.
AGACCTTCGATCAGGTGCTCGCCCGCTGGAAGGCCTCGCCCGAGCACAACAAGAACATGCTGATCCCGCAGATCCACCGCATCGGCATCGCCCGCGTCGACGCACCGGGCACCCGCTACAAGCGGTTCTGGGCGCTGGTGATGGCCGGCGGCTGATGGTCGAAATCAGACGCTGGGCATCCAATCGCGGGATCCACTAAAGTTGGAAAGCGGACCTGGGAGGGGTAGAAATGGATCAGCCAGTAGCCATGAGCATTGCTGATGTCTCAGTCGCGGCTATGATCGACGATGAAATTATGCGCGCTGCAAAAGAGCGTTGGCAGAAAGTGGCCATGATCACGGCTATAATAATTCATGCTAACCCTCGTCGAGGAATAAAGGACACAGCAATAGCAGAGCGTATCAAATTGCTTGTTTCACTAGGCAAGCTCGAAGCGCAAGGGAATTTAGACCGTATGCGCTACAGCGAAGTTCGGTTGCCACCACGGTAGAACCTGCAACCCACACTTCGCTCGTATGGTCCGCTAAGGGTCGAAAGCAGCCCTCCGCTGCAAGTGCCAAGCGTCTGATGTCGACCAAGAGAGCGCCTTCCGCCGAAGCGGACGCCTTTTCGGCGAAAGACAGCACATCATGATAAGGGCCTATTCGACCGTGTTCGGCGCGACGACGTTGCCGGTGCCGCCGTCGGCATTGTCGAGGCTGCTGCCGAAGGGATAGCCGGAATCCTGGCTGCAATAGAGCCGCCAGCCGCCGCGAGAATTCACCACGATCGCCGCCGACGCGAACAGGCCGTCGCCGGTGAAGGTGTTTCCGGTGACGACGTTGTCCGACGGCGTCTGGTGGCGGACCGTGCCGCCCTCCCCGCAATTGCGGTAGAGCCGCACGCCGCCTTGGCCCTGCGTGGCGATGCGGTTGCCGGTGATGCGGTTGCGCGCCGAGCCGTCGACGGCGATCGCCTCCCGCCCGAGCGCGACGGCGATGGTGTTGTCGGCGATGACGTTGTCGGCGCTCTCGGCGTCGAGGTAGATTGCGTCCGCGCCCGAGCGGCCGTCGAGGGTCGAGCCCTGCAGGGTGAACCGCGTCACGCCGGGGGCGAGGTAGAGCGGGATGTGCCCGAGCGCGGTGATCGTCGAATCGCGGATCGTGACCTCGGTCGGCGCCGCCGCCTGCGCCCGCTCGGTATGGCCGAGGCTGTGCGACGACGCCTTCACCGCCGCCCCCTGGCCGTTGAGGCCCATGCCCCAGACGCGGACGTGGCCGAGGATGCGGCAGTTGCGAAGCATGACGCCGCTGGGGCGCGACCAGGTCCCGCCGGGGCCGGCCGGCGCGCGCGAGCGGATCTCGATCGCGAAGTCGGCGAGCGTCGGCGCCGGCTCGGCTCGCCCGATCGTCGCGCCGGCGCAGTCGATCTCCGCGCCCGACGCCTCCGCGCCCTCGACGACGACCCGGCGCAGGACGTGGTCGCCCGGGCTCAGCGTGATCGAGCAGGCGATCGCGGCGGTGTCGTCGCCGGGGCGCGGGGGCGACAGCAGGCGGGCGCGCGTGGCGGCATCGCAGGCGCGCGCGGACACAGGTTCGACGAGGGCGGGCGGGGCCGGCGGCAGGGTGACGATCATCGCCGGGAGATGACGCCCGACGACGGCAATTTCGGGATCGGCACGCGCAGGTCCGCAATGCCGCCGTCACCGGTTCCGCTCGCGGGCGAACGGCTCTAGACCTCCGATGCGTCGACGACCGGTCCGGCGCTGGAGCCGCAGGTTGGCAGACCCCGTCCCGAGCGCCCCGCGGAACCCCGCCAAGCGGACGGTGCTCCGTGCCCGCCGCCGCCGCACCGCGGGCGGTCGCGGCAGCCTCGGCCGGCCGGGCTCCGACCTGACGCGGCTGCCGGTGGCACTCGACCCGCGCGGGCTGAGCCTGGTCGAGGGCGTGCGCGCGGCCTTCGCCTTCGCGATCGTGCTGCTGGCCAACGAATGGATCCAGTGGCCGCCGCTCCTGACCATGGCGCTTGCGGCCAACCTCACCTGCTTCTGCGACACCGGCGGCCCGATCCGCATCCGCCTGCGGGTGCTCACCGCCTTCTCGGTGCTCGGCGGCCTGATCTGGGGGGTGTTCGGGCTGATCCAGCCCTACGGGCCGCTCGTCGTGGTGCCGGCCGCCTGCGCGGTGATCTTCGCTTGCGCCTACGCCCGGGTCTGGAGCGTGCAGGCCCAGGCCGCGGGCAACGTGCTCGTGGTGGTGCTGTGCATCGCCATGGACCGGGCGCTGAGCCCGGAGGAGGCGGCGATCATCGCCGCGATGTTCCTCGCGGGCGGCCTGTGGGCGACCGTGCTGGCGCTGGTGCTGTGGCGGCTGCATCCCTATCGCGCGGCGCACCGCGCCGTCGGCGAAGTCTGGCACGCGCTGGCGCGGCTGACCGGCGACCTGGAAAAACTCGCCGCCGCGCCGGAGACGGTCGCGGCCGCCTTCGACGGCCATGCCCGCGCCCACCGCCGCGGCGTCCGCGCCGGCATCGAGGCGGCGCGCGCCCTCCTGCTCGACCTCGCCCGCTCGCGCGAACGCGTCTCCGAGCGCACGGCGCAGGCGCTGCTGCGGCTTGAGACGGCCGAGCAGCTGTTCTCGGGCCTGATCGGAATCGCCGAGCTGATCGAGAGCGCGCCCGAGCCGCACCGGCGCGCGGCCGCCAAGCTGTTCCTGCGGCGCCTGCGCCCGCTGCTGATCGCCATCGCCCGCGCGATCCGCGACGACGCCGACCTCGACCTGCCGCGCCTGGAGCCGGCGATCGAGCGAGCCACCGCGGGATTGGAGGCGACGCCGATCCTCGCGCGCCTGGCCGAGCGGATCGTCGAGCGGGTCCGGATCGGCGCCAAGCTCTCGACGCCGGAGGGCTACCGCCCCGGCGGCGCGCTCGCCGACGGCGGCAGCCTCGGTTGGCGGACGCGGTTCTTCGGGCCGCTGCGCACCAACTTCACCCTGGCCTCGGCCAACCTCCGCCACGCGGTGCGCGCCAGCGCCGTCTGCGCGCCGGCGCTGGCGGCGACGCTGATCTGGGCCGGCCCGTTCTCGCACTGGCTGGTGATGACCGTGGTGCTGACGATGCAGCCGTTCTACGCGGCGACCTGGCAGCGGGCGCTGGAGCGGATCGGCGGCACCGTGCTCGGCGGCCTCGTCGGCGCGCTGCTGGCGCAGATGGCGACGACGCCGCTGATGCAGATCGCGCTGATCCTGCCGCTGAGCATCGTCGGATTCGCCGCGCGCCAGGTGAGCTACGGCTTCTTCGTCGCCTGCCTCACCCCGTTGATCGTGCTGCTGATCGAGGTGATCACCCCCGGCCACTCCTCCTGGGAGGTGGTCGGCATGCGCGCGCTGTTCACCATCCTTGGCGGGCTGATCGCCGTGGTGAGCTGCCTGCTGCTCTGGCCGATCTGGGAGCCGGACCAGGTCCGCAAGGAGCTCCGGCGCGCGCTCGCGAGCCATGCCGCCTTCGCCGAGGCGGCGCTCGCCGACACGGCGCCCCCGGAGCGCGAGGCGCGGCTCTCGACCTGCGCCCGCAACGCCGGCCTCGCGCTCAACGACCTCGAAGCCGCCCTGTCGCGCGCCCTGCAGCAGCCCCGCGCCGGGCACCATCCCGAGGTCGAGGCCGCGATGGTCGCCGACGCCACGCTCCGGCGGATCAGCGCCCGCCTCACCGTGCTGCGCCACGCCGGCGCGCCGACCCAGGCCGAGGACGGCACCTGGAAGGCCTGGATCGCGGCGAACCTCCAGGCGCTCGCCGAGAACCGCTACCCCCTCCCCGACCGCCCCGGCGGCGCGCGAAGCCCGCAGCTGCAACGCCTCGTCGCCCAAGTCGACCTGCTCACCGGCACCCTGCGGCCGGGGCAGGTGCGGGAGGCGGTGTCCGCCGTCGCGTGACCGCGCCCCGTCTTCTCAGTTCAGGGCCTGCGGGTCGGCCTCCTGCAGGAAGGCGGCGACCTCGCGGAAGAACTGCATGCGGTTCTTCTCCATGATCACCGTATGCGTGCCCTCGCCGAGTTCGACGAAGCGCTTGTAGGGGACGTTGGTCAGCTTGGTGAAGTATTCCTGCGCCTGGTAGCTCGGCAGGTCGGCGTCCCATTCCGCGTGGATGATCAGGGTCGGGACGCGGATCTCGCCCGGATCGTAGAGCGGCTTGCCGGCCTGCCAGTAGGCCTGCGAGTCCGCGACGACGCCGTTCGGCGCGCGCAACACCGGGGGCGAGAGCGCGGCGCCGACGGCGTCGGTGGCCCATGTCGCGTCCGCCCACTGCTCGAACCAGCCCGCCGGGATCAGGTCGCCGCGCTTGTCCTCCGGGACGCCCTTGAGCCAGCGGTCCCTGGCGCTGTCGCGGGTGACGGTACGATAGGCGCCGAGTGGCCCGGACGTGCCAAGGTTCGGGGGCGCCTTGGCGATCCATTGCGGCGCGTAGAGGACAAGGCGGTTGACCTTGTCGTTGTGGGTCGTGGTGTAGAGACCCATGGTCGAGGTGCCCCACGACCATCCCATCAAGTCGAGCTTGTCCACGCCGCGGCGCTTCAGGATGAAGTCGACCGCGACACCGACGGCCTTCGCAGCGTCGGCGGTGCGCATGAACGGCGGGTTGTCCGCGGCTGCCTGGTCCATCTGCTTCGGCCGGCTCGAGAAGCCGTAGCCGGGCAAATCAACGAGGTAGACGTCGAACCCGAGTCCCGCGAGGTAATCCATCATCGATAGCCCAGCGAGCGGAAGATCGAAGGCGGTGGAGGCTGGATAGGTCGCCCCGTGGACGTAGAGCAGGATCCGGTCGGCGGCGAAGCGCGATTGCCCGGCCGGACGCTTGTTGCGGACGTAGAGTTCGATCCCGTCCTCACCGGTCGGGACCCGGAACTCCTCGCGTTCGATCGATGGTGCCGCGGGCTCGCGGGCCTGCGTCGGCGCTGCAGCCAATCCGAGGCCTAGCACCGCGAGGCCGCGGAAGACCTCACGGCGGGGCACCGCGCTCGTGTCGGCGGCCGGCGTCTGACGGCCTTCGGCCAAGAATGTCCGTTTCGATGGCTTGGGCATCGTTTTCTCCCATCCGTATCTGGCGTCGGATGACGGAGATGAATCACCCCGACGGCATGCAGGCAACGGACGTAGGAGCGGAGCGCGAACGAACCGCGACGATCGTCGCTGGACCGCTTTCCCGCCGGACGCTGACTCACCGAAAAAACCCTGCGCACCGTCCGCGCGTCGCCCCGTTTCCCTTATATCGCCCCGGGGGCATCGAGAGCGGATACGGGCTTTGGAAGACGCGTTGATCCGGTGGCTGCAAGCCACCGCCCACCTGCGAGCCGACGTGGCGGCCGTCGTCGGGACCGCGCTGGCGCTCGGCGTCACCGTGCATGCGCTCCTGCGCAAGCGCCGGGTCAGCGTCGCGGTCGGCTGGATCGGGCTGGCGTGGCTCTCGCCGGTGTTCGGGACGGCCCTGTACCTCCTGTTCGGGATCAACCGGGTCGAGCGCCGCGCACGCAAGTTCCAGTCGAAGCCCTCCGCGGCGCCGGGCGCGCCGAACACCGAGGACGCCATCGTCCCCGAGGTGATGTGGCCGCTGGACAAGGCGGTGCGCCGGATCACCGGCCTGCCGGCTTTGGCCGGCAACACACTGCGCCTGTTTCGCAACGGCGACGCCGCCTACCCGGTGATGCTCGGCGCGATCGACCGGGCGCGGTCGAGCATCGCCCTGTCGAGCTACATCTTCCGCGACGACCCCACCGGGCGGACCTTCTGCGCGGCGCTGAAGGCGGCGCAGGACCGCGGCGTGGCCGTGCGGGTGATCATCGACGGCATCGGCGGCGGCTATTTCCGCGCGGCGGCCTTTCGACGGTTGCGGGCTTCGGGGGTGCCGGCCGCCCTGTTCATGCATTCCGGCTTGCCCTGGCGCATGCCGTTCCTGAACCTGCGCACCCACAAGAAGCTGCTGATCCTCGACGGGCGCGAGGCCTTCACCGGCGGCCTCAACATCTCGCAGCCGAACCGCCTGCGGACCCGCCCCGACCACCCGATCCGCGACACGCACTTCCACGTCGCCGGCCCGGTGGTCGAGCAGCTGATGCTCGCCTTCAGCGCCGACTGGGCCTTCGCGGACGGCGGCGTGCTCGAAGGGCCTGACTGGTTCCCGGACCTGCAACCCGTGGGCGACTCCATCGCCCGGGTCGTCCTCTCCGGGCCCGACGCGGACGTCGAGAAGATCGAGTTCGTGATCCTCCAGGCGCTGGCCTGCGCCCGCAGCTTGGTCCGCTTCGTCACCCCCTACTTCCTGCCGGACGAGGTGGTGATGAACGCCCTCATCCTCGCGAGCCAGCGCGGGATCACGGTGGACATCGTCATCCCGCGGGTCAGCGACCACCATTTCATCGATTGGGCGACGCGGGCGCACGTCGCGCCGCTGATCCGCAACGGCGTGCGGATCTGGCTCGACGAGCCGCCCTTCGACCATTCCAAGGCGATGGTGGTGGACGGGGCCTGGTGCTTCGTCGGCAGCGCGAATTGGGACATGCGCAGCTTCCGCCTGAACTTCGAGCTCAACGTCGAGATCCACGACGCGGCGCTCGCCGCTCAGCTCGAGACGTTCATCCGCGCCAAGATGGAGACGCCGCTCACGATGGAGGCGATCGACGCGCGGGCCTTGCCGGTCCGTTTGCGCGACGCAGGCGTGCGACTGCTGCTGCCATACCTCTGAAGCGAAGGCGCGGGGCCTCGCCGGGCGGGGCCGGGCTGAGGTGGACGACGATGGGCCGGTGGTCGGAAGGCCCGCGCGGCAGCACCGCGTGCTCGCGGCAGACGAGGCCGCGCACCAGGCATCGGTCGAGGCGCAGCGGCACCATCTCGACCATGGCATGGGTCGGCCGGCGCGGCCCCACGTCGCGGAAGCCCGGCAGCAGCGCCGGCCCGACGATGTTGTAGTCGCCCAGGATCGCCGAGCGCTCGGGCAGCATGCCGACGATGCGGCGGAGCTGGAGCCGGTTCAGCATCTGGCCGTGCGAGAGGTGTACGTTGGCCACGCCGAAGTCGCCGAAATCGAGCACCTGGCAGACCCGGTGGACCACCGCGCCGGACGGCAGCGTGACCACGGCCGGGTTCGTCGCCCACGGCGTCGGGCACCACATCGCCAGCCCGTGGATGCGGCCGGGCAGCGGCACCCAGGCGTAGGACCCGCCGACCCGTTCGGTGATCCCGGCGATCTCGCGGGTGGCTTCCTGCATCAGCAGCAGGTCCGGCCGCTCCTGCTCGATCAGCGCGACCACGTCCTCGACCGCCGCGCCGGTGCGGCGCAGCAGGTTCCAGCTGACGACCTTGCGCGACGCCGCCGCGGCATCCGCCTGTCGGAGCGGCGCCGGCGCGACGGAATCGAGGCCGAGGGGGGCCGAAGAGACCTGGGATGAGACCTGGGATGAGGCTTGGGATGAGGCTTGGGATGAGGCTTGGGATGAGACCTGGGATGTCGCCATGCGGGCCGTTCGTGCTCCTGACCGCGCTCTTCCGACAGCCTGGGGCAGGCGCGAGACCGGGATGGGACCGGGCGGGTTTCGCCCGCCTCCCAACGCGCGACCCACGATCCCGTTGCCCTGTTGACGCAACGCTCCTCCACCCTTGAGCCGTGCGCCGCAAGCGCCCAGAACCCATCTCGACCGGACCGAGGCCGCAAGGGGGCGCTCCAGACGGCGCTCCAGATCTTTGGAATCCATGACGCGTTTCACGTTCATCCACGCCGCCGACCTGCATCTCGGCAGCCCGCTCGCCGGGCTCGGCGCGCGGAATGCCGAGATCGCCCAGCGCTTCGCCTCGGCCGGGCGCCGGGCGTTCGAGGACCTCGTCAGCCACGCAATCGAGGCCCGCGTCGCGTTCCTGATCGTGGCCGGCGACGTCTACGACGGCGAATGGGCCGACCACTCGATCGGCCTGTTCTTCGCCCGCCAGGTCGCGCGGCTCGACCGCGCCGGCATCCCGGTGGTGCTGGTGCGCGGCAACCACGACGCCGAGAGCGTGATCACCAAGGCGATCACCCTGCCGGAGGCGGTCCGCACCTTCTCGACCAAGAAGCCGGAGACCATACGGCTCGACGCGCTGAAGGTCGCCGTGCACGGCCAGAGCTTTCCGAACCGGGCGGTCGACGAGAACCTGTCGCTGTCCTACCCGGCCGCCGTGCCGGGCTGGTTCAACGTCGGGGTGCTGCACACCTCCTGCACCGGCCACGCCCAGCACGCGACCTACGCGCCGTGCTCGGTCGCGGACCTGCGGGCGCGCGGCTACGATTACTGGGCGCTCGGCCACATCCACGACTACACCGAGCTGTCGCAGGATCCTTGGATCCTGTTCCCCGGCAACCTCCAGGGCCGCAGCATCCGCGAATGCGGGCCCAAGGGCGCCGTCGCCGTCGAGGTCTCCGACGGGCAGGTGGCGGGCGTGCGCCGCCTGATCGTCGACCACGCCCGGTTCCACAACCTCTCCGTCGCCGTCGACGAGGCCGAGACCGAGGCGCAGGCGGTGGCGCTGGTCGAGGCGGCGATGCGTCCGCTGGCGGCGCTGGCGGAGGGCCGCCTGCTCGCGGTGCGGGTGCACCTCACCGGGACCACCGCCGCCCACGACCGGCTCGCGGCCGACCGCGAAACCCTCACCGCGGAGATCCAGGCCGCCGCCGACCGCGTCCACGAGGACATCTGGCTGGAGAAGCTGAAGATCGAGACCGCCCGCCCGAGCGGCGGCCCGCGCGAGAATGTCGTCGACGCCATCGACCCGGCGACGCTGCTCGCCGAGATCGACCGCGACCCCGAGTTCCGCGCCCGCGCGACGGCGGCGCTCGCCGAGATCGCCGCGAAAGTGCCGGCGACCGAGGACGGCGACCTGGCCGGCGACCTCGACACCCTCTGCGCCGAGGCCGAGGCGATGATCCTCGGCCGCCTCACCAAACGCGCATGCTGAGCCTGGCGCGCATGCCGAGCTTGGCGCGCATGCCGAGCCCGGCGCCCCCACCGAACTTGCGCCCGGTCTCGGCGGAGCGGAGACACCCATGCGCCTCTTGAGCCTCGACCTCGAACGCTACGGACCCTTCACCGGGCGGCGGGTCGAATTCCGTGCGGACGCGCGCCTGCACGTCGTGCTCGGGCCGAACGAAGCCGGAAAATCCTCGGCGCTCGCCGCGGTGACGGACCTGCTGTTCGGCATCGAGACGCGCACGGCCTACGCCTTCCTCCACGAGATGCCGCAATTGCGGATCGGCGCCGAGATCGGCAGCGCCGACGGCGGCCGGCTGGCGTTCCGACGCCGCAAGGGCAACCGCAACACCCTGGTCGACGCCGACGACGCCGCCCTGCCGGAGGCGGCGCTCGCCCCCTTCCTCGGGGGCCTGACCCGCGAGGTGTTCTGCCGCGCCTTCGGCCTCGACGCGAACAGCCTGCGCGAGGGGGCCAGGGAGATGCTGCTGGCCGAAGGCGAGCTCGGCGCCAGCCTGTTCGCGGCGGCCTCGGGCCTGCGCGGCTACAGCGACCTGCAGAAGAGCCTGGAGGCCGAGTCCGACCGAATCTACGGACCGCGCAAGCGCCAGGACCGCAGCTTCTACCAGGCGTTCGACCGCTACGACGAAGCCCGCAAGGCGATCCGCGAGACGGGGTTGCGCGCCGGCGACTGGCGCGAGCTCAACGAGGGCATCGCCGCGGCCGGGGCGTCGCTGGACGCGATCAAGGCCGAGCGCATGCGGATCGCCGCCGAGCAGGCGCGGCTCGCGCGGCTCAGGCGCGTCGGCCCGCTGATCGCCGAGATCGACGCGCTCGCGGCGCGGGACGGCGCCGAACCCGATCTGGTCGAGGTCCCCGACGCCTGGGTCGAGCGCCTGGGCGAAGCCTGCGCGGCGCTCCGCGGCCGTCAGGCGGAGGCCGTGCGCATCGATGCGGCCGCGGACGCGGCGCGGGCGGCCTTCGCGGCGGTGGCGGTCGACGCCGGGCTCGTCGGGCGCGCCGAGGAGATCCTGGAAGGTTTTCGCGGGATCGACCGCTTCGACAAGAACGGGGCCGACCTGCCGCGCATCCAGGGCGAGGCCGACCAGTTCGACGCCGAACTCGCCCGGCTCGCCGTCCGGGTCGGCCTCCCCGACGTGGAGGCGCTGACGCGGCGCCAACCCTCGGACGCCGAGCGCGCCCGGGTCGAGGCGCTGATCCGCGACGGGCAGGAGGACGCCGCCGCCATCGCCCGCCTGGAGCGCGACCTCGGCGCGGCCCGCGCCGAGCACGAGGGCCTGCTGCGCGACGTGGCCGAGGGCGGCACCCCCGTCGACCCGGCTCCGTTCCGCGAGGCGTTGCGGCCGCTGGTGGCGATCCGCACCGCGATCGTCGAGCGCGACGCCCTCGACGCCACCGTGCGGCGCGCCGAGCAGGTGCTGCGCGGCCAGGCGGCCCGCCTGTCGCCGCCGGTCGCCGACGTCGCGGCCCTGGCCGACGCGCCCCTGCCGACGGTCGAGACGGTCGCCCGCTTCCGAGCCCTGCTCGACGGCAAGGAGCGCGAGCGCGCGCTGGCCGTGGAACGCCGCGACGCCGCGAGGCGCCAGGTCGCGGCACGCCAAGCACGCCTGCGCGAACGCGAGGCCGGACGGCCGATCGCGACCCGCGCCGACCTGTCGGCGCTCCGGGCCGAGCGCGACGCGGCCTTCGCGCCCCTCCGCGAAGCGCTGAGCGACGGCGTTCGGCGCCCGCCGGGCGAGGTCGCAGCCTACGAGCGCCTGGCCCAGGCCGCCGACCGTCTCGCCGACGAGCTCGCCGCCGACGCCGCCCGCGTCGCCGAGCACGCCGCCGACGGCCAGCGCCTCGACGCCGAGATGGCCGAGTCCGCGGCTGCGGACGAGATCCTGGCCGAGATCGAAGCCGAGGCCGCCGAGGGCTTGGCCGCCTGGGCCGACCTCTGGCGCCCGGCCGGCATCGCCGCCGCGACGCCAGCGGAGATGACGACCTGGCTCGGGGAAGCCGAAACCCTGATCGAGGCCAAGGGCGCCCTCGACGAGCGGCGCATCGACCGGGCGCTGCGCACAGAGCGCATCGAGGCTTCGCGGGCGCCGCTGCTGGACCTGGCCGCCCGCGCCGAGCTGGCGGACCTCGCCGGCCTCGACGTGGGGCTGATCCTCGCCCGCATCGAGGAGCGCGTCGCAGGCATCGCGTCCCGCTGGGAGGCGACCCGCGAGGCGAACGCGCGGATCGGCGCCGCCGCGGTCGGGATCGCGCGGTTCACGGCGAGCCTATCCGACGCCAGGACGAAGCAGGCCGCCTGGCGCAGCGCCTGGGCCGAGGCGGTCGGCGCGATCGGGCTCGACGGCGAGGCCGGGACCGAGATGGCGACCCGCGCGCTCGCCGCCTGGCAGGCGGTGCCGAACGTGCTCGCCGAGCGCGAGAACCGCCGCGCGCGGGTCGCCGGCATCGGCCGCGACATGGAGGCCTACCGGGCCGCGGTGACGCCGCTGATCGCGGAGCTGGCGCCCGACCTCGCCCACATCCAGCCGAGCGCCGCCATCCGCAGCCTGCAGAAGCGGCTGCAGGAGGCGCAGGCGAGCGAGACCCGCCGCCGCGAGCTCGCCAAGCGGCGCGACGAGGCGGAACGGGAGGCCGGGGCGGCGATGCGCGCGCGCGACGACGCGCTCGCATTGCTCGCGCGGCTTCTCGCCGACACGGTTCCCGACCTCTCGGCCGAAGCGCAGGACGTGGTCGAGGCCCTGCACGGGCGCCTCGTCGCCCGGCGCGCGTTGCGGGCCGAGGCGCAGGCGCGCCGCGCCGAGCTGGCCCGCGCCGCCGACGGCATCCCCGAGGAGACGCTGCGCGCGGATCTCGCCGCCATCGATCCGGACGCGATCGAGGCGGGGCTGCGCCGTTTGGCGATGGAGGACGAGGACCTCGACCAGCGCGGCAAGACGGCCTTCGCCGAGCGCGACCGGAACGAGCGTCGGCGGGAGGCCCTGGAGGGCGGCACCGGCGCCGAGCTGGCGCTGGCGCAGAAGAAGGCCGCCGAGGCCGAGCTACAGGGCAGCGCCCGGCAATGGGCGGTCCTGAAGCTCGCGAGCCTGATGCTCGGCACCGCGATCGCCCGCCAGCGGACCGGGCAGCAGGACCCGCTGCTGGCCCGCGCCGGCGGGATCATGGCGGCGCTCACCGGAGGCGCGTTCTCCGGCCTCGCGCAGGATTACGACGAGGCCGACAAGGCGCTGATCGTGGCGCGCCGCGCGGGCGGCGAGACGATCCACGTCCAGGGTCTCAGCGAGGGCACCCGCGACCAGCTCTACCTCGCCCTGCGCCTGGCCTACCTGGAGGATTACGCGGGCAAGGCAGAGCCGGCGCCGTTCATCGGCGACGACCTGTTCTCGACCTTCGACGACGCGCGCACCGGGCACGGCCTCGAAGCGCTGGCAGCGATCGGCGGCACGGTGCAGCCGATCCTGTTCACCCACCACCGGCACGTGGCCGACCTGGCGCAGGCACGCCTCGGCTCGGCCGTGGACATCATTCCGCTGTAGGGCGCCCGTAGCGCGCCTCGAGGTGGGCGAGGTAGGCCTCCGTCCCGAGCGGAGAGCCGGTCGCCCGCTCGAGCAGCGTGTCGGTGGGGAGCCGGCTGCCGTGTTCGTGGACGTGCGTGCGCAGCCAGCCCCGCAGCGGCGCGAAGTCGCCCGTGGCGAGGCCCGGCAAGATTCCCGGCTCGGCGCGCTTGGCCGCGGCGAAGAGCTGGGCGGCGGCCATCGCCCCGAGGGTGTAGGTCGGGAAGTAGCCCCAGGCGCCGCTCGGCCAGTGGATGTCCTGCAGGCAGCCGAGGCGGTCGTTCGGAACGGTGAGGCCGAGCAGGCGGCGCATGCCGTCGTTGAACGCGCCCGGCAGGTCGGCCAGTGCGAGGTCGCCGGCGATCAGCGCGGATTCGAGGTCGTAGCGCAGCAGGATGTGGGCCGGATAGGTCGCCTCGTCGGCATCCACCCGGATGAAGCCGGGCTCGACCCGCGTGTGCAGGCGGTGGAGGTTCTCGGCCGTGAAGGCGGCGCCGTCGCGGCCGAACTCCGCCCGCACCAGGGGCGCCAGGAACGCGAAGAATTCGCGGCTGCGGCAGGCCTGCATCTCGACGATCAGCGATTGGCTCTCGTGCAGGCTCATGCCGCGCGCCTTGCCGACGGGCTGGTTGCGCCATGCGGCCGGGCGGCCCTGCTCGTAGAGCGCATGGCCGGTCTCGTGCAGCACGCCCATCAACGCCCGCCCGAAGTCGGCCTCGTCGTAACGGGTGGTGATCCGCACGTCGTCCGTGGCGCCGCCGCAGAACGGATGCAGGCTGATGTCGAGGCGCCCGCGGGTGAAGTCGAACCCGAGCGCCCGCATCAGCGCCAGCCCGATCCGCTTCTGCGCGTCCACCGGGAACGGGCCGTCCAGCGGCAGCGGCGCGGGCTCGCCCGCCTGCCGCTCCCGGGCCGCCGCCACCAGCCCGGGCAGCCGGGTGCGCAGCTCGGCGAAGAGCGGGTCGATGGTCGCGCGGCGCATGCCGGGATCGTACTCGTCGAGCAGCGCGTCGTAGGTCCCGAGCCCGAGCGCCGCCCCCTTGATCGCCCCGATCTCGCGCTGGAGCCGCAGCACCTCGGAGAGATGCGGCAGCAGCAGGCCGAAATCCGACTGCGCGCGGGCCTCGCGCCAGACCATCTCGGCCTTCGAGGTCGCGCGCGAACTCGCCTCGACGAGGTCGCCCGGCACCGAGGCGGCGTGGGCGTGGACGCGGCGCATCTCGGCGAGGTTTTCCGCCTGCCACGGATCGAGCCCCTGCTCGCCGGCGGCGGAGAGCGCGTCGGCGGTCTCGGGTGCGGTCAGGATCTCGTGGGCGAGGCCGCGCAAGGTCGCGAGCTGGTCGGCGCGGCCGTCGGCGGCGCCGTCCGGCATCAACGTCTGGGAATCCCAGCCGAGGATGCCGGCGGCGTCACCGATCGCGTCGAGGCGGGCGAAGCGGCGTTCGAGACCGGAATAGGCGTTCACGATGCGCGAGCCTCTGCGTTGGCGCGCCGGCCTCGCGAGCGGCCGGCTGGGATGGCGGCCTTCGTCATAGGCGCCGGGCGCCACCGGGAACACCCCGCCTAGAGATCGGAGATCGGCGCGAGCCCGCGCCTTTCGCAGGGAGCGCCCCATATCGTCGCGACGCGCCGAGGGCGCCGTGGGACCGGAGCAGAGTGGTGGATCGCCGTGCCTTCGTCGCCGCAGCCCTGGCCTCCACCGCCCTCGTCGGAGGCCCCGTCGCCCACGCCGCGACCGAACCCAGGTCCGTCGCGAAGGACGGGCCGGTGCGGATCGCCATGCTGCTCTATCCGGGCATGACCGCGCTCGACGTGGTCGGCCCGCAGGAGATCCTTTCAGGCCTCGCGCCCGGCAGCCTGGATCTCGTGGCGCGGGCCGCCGGTCCCGTCGCGAGCGATACCGGGCTCGCCCTCGTCGCCACCGCGGATTTCGAGACCTGCCCGCGCGACCTCGACGTGCTGTTCGTGCCCGGGGGCGACGGCACGCCCGACCAGATGCGCGACTTGGCGACCCTCGCCTTCCTGCGCGACCGCGCCGGGCGCGCCGCCTGGGTCACCAGCGTCTGCACCGGCTCGCTGATCCTGGGCGCGGCGGGCTTGCTCGCCGGATACCGCGCGACCTCGCACTGGTGCGTGCGCGACGCCGTCCTACCCCTGCTCGGCGCCGTGCCGGTGGACGAACGGGTGGTGTTCGATCGGAACCGCGTAACCGCGGCCGGCATCTCGGCCGGGCTCGATTTCGCCCTCGCGCTGGCGGCGAGGCTGCGCGGCGCGGACTACGCCCGCACCAGCCAGCTCGTGGCGGAATACGCGCCGCGCCCGCCCTTCGACGCCGGCAGCCCGGCCGCGGCCGGGCCGGCGATCACCCAAGCGGCGGACGCGATCCTCGCCCCCCTCGTCGCGGGCGCGCTGGCGGCGGCCCGCGACCGGTCACGCACGCCTCCGTGAACGGGCGGCCCGGAACGGGGGCAGCGGGGGCGCATTCTCGCCAACGAAGCGGTCGCGCACCCGACCACCTGGAACCGCTCCGCGAGAAGCCCCCATGACGCTCGGAATGCTCGTTTCGGCCGCGATCGCGGCGCTCGGCCTGCTGGTGGCGATGGGCCTGATCGGGCACCCGGTCGACGGACAGCTGCTCACGAATTACGGCTGGAGCGGCGTGATCATCGGCGTCGCGCTGTTCGGCTTCTTCGCCTACCTTCAGCGTCGGCGGCCGCGCGCGAGCGCGTGAACCGGATGCCGTCAGGCGATGCGGATCAGCGGCTCGCGGCGGATCGCGGGCGTCGCGCCAACCTCGACGCGCTGGCGCTCGCGGGCGATGTAGGCCGTCGGCATCACAGCCTGCATGTCCGCCTCGACCGAAAGCAGGGTCGTGTCCGAATGGCACGGGTGCAGGTGGATGATCGCCAGCGCCTTCACGCCGGCGGCCTGGGCGAGCTCCACGCCCTTCTGCCAGGTCGAGTGACCCCAGCCGCGGCAGGTCGGGTATTCGCCGTCGGTGAACATCCCGTCGTAGACCATCAGGTCGGCGCCCTCGACGAAGCGCATCAGCGCGGCGTCCGGCCACGGGTCGGTGTGCTCGATGTCGCTGATGATGCAGAGCCGCTTGCCACCATGCTCGAAGCGATAGCCGACCGAGCCCTGGGGATGGTTGAGCAGGATCGTGTCGACGGTCGCACCGTCGGCGAAGGTCAGCGTCTCGCCCGCGCGGAAGCCGTGATGCTTCAGCGTGCACGGGAGGATGTCGAGGGTCACCGGGAAGAGCGGCGGCGAGAACAGGCGGCCGAGCGCGTCCTCGGCCGACTGCCCGTCGAGGTTGCCGCACCAGGTGTTGATCGTGCGCTCGGCGTCGAACACCGCGGGCTTGAAGAACGGCAGGCCGCCGGTGTGATCGAGATGCAGGTGGCTGAAGAGGAGGTCGACCTCCTTCGGCAGGTCCTGGCGGTTGTGCTGGCCGCAATTATAGAGGCCCGAGCCCGCGTCGACGACGAACAGTCGCTCGCCGCAGCGCACCTCGAGGCACGGGGTGTTGCCGCCGAACTCGACGTATTCCGGGCCGCAGACCGGCGTCGAACCACGCACGCCCCAGAAGCGCAGCGTGAGACCGCCGTCCGTTACAGGACTTCTCGACATCGTCATCACGGGTCGTTTTCGTTCGGATGGTCCGATCGACTTCGATCTGGAACCGTTCTCCGCTCCGGCGTCAATGCGACCGAGGCGGTGGGCGGACGGTGGTTTCCTCATCGCCGCTCTCTGACAGAGTTTGAGATGGGTGGGCCCCGCAGGCTGCGATGTGCGAGCCCGCACATGGGATAAGTCCCATCCACGCCTCGCGTTTCGGATTTCACGGCCGGTCGGCGAGCGCGAGCGGTCCGGTCGCCCTGCGGCCGAGCCCCGCCGGATCGACCGCCCAGCCGGCGCGGACGAAGCGCGGGATCCGGTCCTCGAAGCGGGCGTCGAGGCCGCCGAAGGGATCGGGCCCGCGCTCGAAGGACGGGACGAAGCCGGCCATGCGGGTCGGCGACAGGGCCGAGCTTGGCGCGGCCCAGGCGGCCCAGGTCGCCTCCGGCACCGGCGGGGCGCGGCGCCTCGCCGGGATGACCACCGTCTCCAGCCCGGCATAGGCCAGCGCCTCGGGCCGGCTGACCTCGCCGAGCGAGGTGCCCTTGGCGGCGAGCGCCGCCCAGAAGGCGTGCTGGCCGCCGTCGGAATAGGTGGTGCGCATCGCCGCCGCCCCGTCCTCGACGAGGGCGGCGATCCGCGCCTCCTCCGCGGCGCGCCGGGTGGCGACGGCGGCTTCCTTGCCTGAGTCCTTCGAGGGCGCGAAGGCGTAGCGCCCGCCCACGACGGAAACCTGAAGTTCCTCCCCCGTGGCCTCGAACCGGTCGGCGCCCGCCTTCAGCTCGCGCCAGAACGCGATGTTCGGGTCGGTGCGGTAGCGCGCCATGTTCTCGGCGGTCATCCGGAACGGGTAGGACTGGAACTGGAACGCAGACTGCCCGCCCTTCAGCGCGTCGCGGGCGATCGCGTAGATCTCGCCCACGGTGTTGTCCATCATCGCGAAGCAGCCCATCGACGAGCATACGCCGTGGACCATCACCGCCGAGCCGGTGCCGCCATGCGCCCGGTCGTAGGCGTTCGGGTAGCCGACGTCGAAGGACAGGTAGTAGTGCGAGTTCGGGTTCATCTGCCGCTGCGGCACGCTGTAGAACCCCTCCGGCGTCTGCCGGTCGCCACTCTTGCGCTTCGGCCCGAGCTGGCCCGACCAACGGCAGATCGGGAACGTCTTGACGTAGACGAAGCGCCCGCCGGCCCCCTTCTTCCACACCTCGATCTCGGATTCCTTCTTGTAGGCCCGGAACAGCACCGGAGCCTGCGGGCTCGTGCCCTTGGCCGCCATCAGCGCGAGGGTGGCGCCCGGGATCGGCGCCTCGGCCTTGGCGTTCTGCGCCGACGCCTGACCCGCGACCAACAGGGCGAGCACGACGGAAAACCCCGACGCGACGAGACCTCTCAGGGGGCGGGCTGGACGCATCGCGGGGC